>CAKSKO010000080.1 GCA_934465125.1 uncultured Eubacteriales bacterium | reverse complement strand
GGAAACAGCTCTGGATGAAACGTCCCAACCGCAACATAAAGTCCCGGTAAAAGAGTAGCGATAAAAAAAGACAAGTATTTCATCCATCTTGTTAGCGTTGCAAAATACGGCCTTTCAGAGTAATCGTCAAGCGTTTGAAAGTATTCTACAAACAGGTATGGAACAATCAATGCGTTCGGCATCCCGTCGACAAGAACAGCAATTCTTCCTTCCGCAATTTTTCCACAGATGGTGTCGGGCCGTTCTGAGGTCCCAACGCTGCTAAACAAAGAGAATCCCCTTTTTTCTTCCAAATACGGCGTTACATATCCTGCAGCTAACACTGTCTCGAGATCAACTTCATGGAGTTTTTGACGTACTTTTCTTAAAATTTTTCCCGATACTGTATCGTTCAAATAGCAAAGGCAGATATCAGTCTTGCTGACAGATCCTATCTTCATCATTTCAAATTTTAACTTTGGATTTTTGATCCTTCTGCGAATTAAGGTCATGTTAATCCGCAGTGCTTCGACAAAACCTTCTTTTGATCCTGTTTGCATCACTTCAGAAGTCGGTTCAGAAATGCTTCTGAAATTAAACCCCTGGATTCCGATCGCCAGCATAAAGTTGCAACCATCAAGCGCAATAACAGCAAATCCTGACATGATAAATTGAAACGCTTCTTCGAAAGTCGTAATCTGCACTTGTTCTGATGTTGAAAGGAGACTATCTCTTAAATACTCAAACTTTTCGATCGGATCCGTCTCCAAAAAAATGCCTTCACGAATCGGGTTAATGACACTGTTCGCAAGAACTTCCTTATTGATCATCCCTTCAATTGTGATAATTGCAGCTCTTGTTCCTGCAATGTCGAGTTCACGAATGGTTAAATCTACACTGCCGTCAAATTCTTTTCTGAAGTAAATAAGATTATCTAGTAGTGATTTCTCGAGAGCTCGATTTTCGTTGGAATCCTTCTGTTTTTTTTCAGATGATGTATAAAGATCTATTGTTCGTTTAACAAATCGAAACAACTTAAAAATCCCTCCACTTACACTATTCGCATTATTTTTTTGCAAAAATCATCCAAATATACAGTTGTGCTAAAAAGAATCACTGCTACTCTTTCTTTTTTGCTTTCATAGGAATATTTTAAGAAAATTCAGATCATCCTACGTTTGGTGATAAAAATGATAATATCTTTAATCAGAGCAATTCTTTTATATATCGTAATTATTTTAGCCGTACGCATTATGGGAAAACGTCAGATCAGTGAATTGCAGACAACGGAACTTGTCGTAACGCTTCTGATCTCTGATATCGCCGCAATTCCGATGCAAAATACTGCCCAACCACTCGCCAGCGGGTTGATTCCGATTGTAGTTCTTGTTTCATGTGAACTGATCATCTCTGTAATTATGCTAAAAAGCGCAAAATTCCGTCGATTTGTATGTGGAAAACCAATTGTTGTGATTAACAACGGTAAAATCGATCAAAAACAGTTACGGCGTCTAAGAATGAGTACAGAGGATCTATCAGAACAACTTAGACAGATGAATATTTTTCGGCTAACAGACGTTGCGTATGCAATTGTTGAAACAAACGGAAAAATGAGCGTACTAAAAAAATCCGGACAGGATCTCCCCACTACTTCCATGATGGGAATTACCGTTCCGGATACTGTTCTGGACACTGTTGTGATCAGCGACGGAGAAATTTCTGATTTCTCTCTTGCACTTTGTAACTTAACAAAAAACTGGGTCTACGGTGTTTTAAAAGGACAACATCTTTCGTTAGAAGACGTATTTATTATGACAGCGAATAAAAACAAAGATTTTTATATTGTAAAAAAAGAGGACAGCAAATGAAACGTATTTGGATAGCAGTCGCCGCTTTCATTATCATTATCGGACTATGCATTACAGAAATTTATATGATGAATCATATTATCGACAACCTGCAGGGTTATATTTCAAAGGCGCAGGAATTTGCTCTTTGTGGAGATATGCAAGGCTCTTTATTGATGACTGAAAAAGCAGAAGAATCTTGGAAAACCGACCATAAAACGTTAGCGCTTTTGATCGGACATGACCAACTAGAGCCGATTGACCAGTCTGTCGCTACAATGCATTCATACGCAGAAAGTGAAGAAGATAGTGAATTCCTAGCAGAAAGCGCTAAAATCAGTGCGCATCTAGAACACATTAAACATACAGAATTTCCTACAATCAGTAATATTTTATAAATCTTTCCTTCTTACAAGCTAAAAAATATAGTTTTATTTTTCTCACTATACTCTCTTGACAGCAACCTATATATGGATTATAATTTTGGTGCCACTCAAAACAAACACAATATATAGTATTATATCACTGGAGGTTACACCATGATTCAAACGATCGTAAAACGAGATGGACGGACCGTCTCTTTCGATATCGACAAGATCTCAAACGCAATATACAAAGCTGCGCAATCCATTGGAGGACACGACTTTAAAGCCTCCTGCGACCTTGCTCAAAAGGTCGTTAATTACATAGAAACAGAACAGCATGGCACTCCACCTACTGTAGAACATATTCAGGATATTGTAGAAAAGGTTCTGATCGAAGGCGGCCATACTCGCACTGCAAAGGAATATATTTTATATCGTGCAGAACGGACACGTGTCCGCGATATGAATACAAAACTGATGAAGATCTATGAGGATCTAACTTTTAAAGCTGCAAAAGACAATGATGTGAAACGTGAAAACGCGAATATCGACGGTGATACCGCAATGGGTACCATGTTAAAGTATGGTTCGGAGGGTGCAAAACAATTCTATGAAATGTATATTTTAAATCCTGACCATGCAAAAGCGCACCGCGAGGGGGATATTCATATCCATGACCTTGATTTTTTGACATTGACAACAACATGCTGCCAGATTGATATCGACAAATTATTTACTGATGGATTCTCAACAGGACATGGTTTTCTAAGAGAGCCAAACGATATCGCAAGCTACTGCGCATTGGCATGCATCGCGATTCAATCAAATCAAAACGATCAACACGGCGGGCAAAGTATTCCGAACTTTGATTACGGGATGGCAAAAGGCGTTGCAAAAACATATCGCAGAATTTACCGTCAGAATTTAGAGCGTGTACTAGAGCTAATCACCGATTGTGAAAATTGTGAGGCACGTTCCAGAGAAATCATAGCAAAAGCAGAAGAAATGAGCCATTCTACCGCAAAGTTGGAAAACGGTGAAGCTTATATGGAAGCTGAAAATAAACTTCTTACCGATCAATTTGGCTCTAACACTGCAGAAAAAATTCAGGCATTTGTCCTCAGGCATGCAAATAAAGAAACCGACAGGGCAACCTATCAGGCAATGGAAGCATTTGTTCATAACCTCAACACGATGCACTCCAGAGCCGGCGCACAAATTCCATTTAGCTCAATCAATTATGGTCTTGATACCTCTCCGGAAGGACGTATGATCATCAAAAACGTTTTGTTGGCAACAGAAGCAGGACTCGGAAACGGAGAAACCCCAATTTTTCCGATTCATATCTTTAAAGTAAAAGAAGGAATCAATTATAACCCCGGGGAACCTAACTATGATTTGTTCCAGTTAGCTTGCCGCGTCAGCGCAAAACGGTTATTCCCCAACTTTTCTTTTATCGACGCTCCATTTAACTTACAATATTACAAGCCCGGACATCCGGAAACCGAGATCGCTTACATGGGATGCCGAACAAGAGTTGCCGCAAATTATTTTGATCCTTCCAGAGAAATTATGAATGGACGCGGAAACCTTAGCTTTACCTCGATCAACCTTCCTAGAATTGCGATTCTAAGCAATAAAAATATCGACTTTTTTTATGAGCAGCTCGATCAAAAAATTGATCTTGTTGTCAATCAACTCTTAGAAAGATTCGAACTACAGGCACAAAAACTGGTGCGCAATTATCCTTTCTTGATGGGACAGGGCATCTGGATCGATTCCGATCAGCTTTCCCCAGATGATGAAGTCCGCGAAGTGATCAAGCATGGAACCCTCACTTTAGGATTTATCGGTCTTGCTGAATGCTTAAAAGCCTTGACTGGTTTCCACCACGGTGAAAGCATCGAAGCGCAGAATCTTGGACTTGAAATTGTAGGATACATGAGAAAACGGATGGATGATGCAACGAAAAAATATGGATTGAATTTCTCTTTGATTGCCACTCCGGCAGAAGGCTTATCCGGACGTTTCGTTCGAATTGACGCTAAAAAATTCGGAAAAATTCCTGGGGTAACCGACCGTTCTTATTATACGAATTCGTTTCATATTCCTGTTTACTATGATATTTCTGCCTATGATAAAATCAAATTAGAAGCACCGTACCATACTCTCACAAATGGCGGACACATCTCCTATATTGAATTAGATGGAGATCCGACTTCTAACTTAGAGGCCTTCGAGCAAGTTGTACGCTGCATGAAAGAATCGGGTATTGGATATGGTTCTATTAATCACCCTGTTGACCGTGATCCTGTTTGCGGGTATACTGGAATTATCAACGATACCTGCCCAAAATGTGGAAGACAGGAAGGAGACGGGCAACCGAACTTCGAGAGAATTCGAAGAATCACAGGCTATCTTGTCGGAACACTTGATCGTTTCAACAATGCAAAGCAAGCTGAAGTTCTTGATCGTGTGAAACATTCTATCTCTACTGGAACGGGAAATCTGGAGCAAATTTGATGAATAAACTACGACTAGCCGGTGTAATCCGTGAATCAATCGTAGACGGACCCGGGATTCGATTGGTTGTATTCTCGCAGGGGTGTCCCCATCACTGCAAGGGTTGCCACAACCCGGAAACACACGATCCAGCGGGCGGATATGAGAGCAGCGTAGATGCAATCATATCCGCAATTGAAAAAAATCCTTTATTGGCCGGCGTTACGTTCTCTGGAGGAGATCCTTTTCTGCAGGCAGAATCTTTTTCAAGGCTTGCAGAAAAGGTCCATGGTCTCGGACTCAACGTGATCACTTATACGGGATATACGATTGAACAGCTTTTAAAAGGGATTCCTGAACATCCGGAATGGAAACTTCTTTTAGAGCAAACGGATACCCTTATCGACGGACCATTTTTGATCGCGGAAAAAAGTCTTCTGCTTCGGTTTATCGGTTCCAAAAATCAGCGGATCATCGATCCCAAAAAATCACTGGAAGCAGGATATGCGGTAACAAAAGAATTTTAGCAGTAAAAATAAAAGAACACAGATCAGTTTTCTATTAACAGATCTGTGTTCTTTTATCTTATCGTTTTAAAATTTATTTATCCTCAAGCAGCTTGTTTAACTCTTCCATAAAAGTATTGATATCCTTAAACTGACGGTATACCGACGCAAATCGAACATACGCAACTTCATCCACTCCTTTAAGCGCTTCCATTGCATATTCTCCGATAGAGGTCGATGTTACTTCCCGGTCGAGTGAATTTTGAAGTTCTAGTTCAATCTCGTCCACAATTTTCTCCAGCGTAGCAATCGATACAGGCCTTTTTTCACAAGCCCGAAGTAGCCCGTTAAATAGCTTGTTTCGGTCAAATGCCTCTCTCGACTTATCCTTTTTTATGATAATAATCGGAACCGTTTCAATAATCTCATATGTGGTAAACCGTTTTTTGCAGCCTAAACATTCTCTACGTCGTCTAATTCTTTCTCCTTCGTCCGCCGGACGGGAATCAATAACTTTACTCTCTTCATAATTACAATAAGGACACTTCATATGGCACCTCCTTACCTTTTACATAACTATACCATAATACAGCACCCTAATTCAATAACTTCATCTAACAGCAATGAAAATATCGTCTAATCTTATGATATATTTCTGCAAACTCTCTTATATCTTGAAAGTTCTCGTTATACACTTCAATTACAATATCGCCCTTGTAGTCATGCTTTTTCAAAAGACTTGCCAATCGATTATAATCCATATTTCCTCTCCCGGGA
>CAKSKO010000079.1 GCA_934465125.1 uncultured Eubacteriales bacterium | reverse complement strand
ATGGGACACGCACGGTCTTCCAACGGAATTAAAAGCTCGAGTAAAGGCTGGAGTTGAAAATTCTGCAGCGATTTCTGATATAGATCTTCGGAATATTTGTAGAGAGTTTGTTCTTTCTTATATTGACGATCAAAGAACGCAGTTTAAGCGTCTGGGCGCAATTGGCGAGTGGAATAATCCGTATATTACACTCTTAAAAGAGTTTGAAGCAAAGCAGATTGAAATTTTTGCTGAAATGGCTTCTAAAGGGCATATTTATAAAGGGTTGAAGCCTGTTTATTGGTGTCCAGAATGTCAAACTGCACTGGCTGAAGCAGAAATTGAGTATTCAGAAGATTCTTGTCATTCTATCTATGTAAAGTTCCGTGTTGTTGCGGATAAGGCGAAACTTCGTGCAAAGGGCGCTGTTCTTTCTAAGACATACTTTGTAATCTGGACTACCACTACATGGACACTGCCTGGAAATGTAGCGATTTGTGTAGGACCCGATTTTGAATACGTTTTGATCAAATGCGGCGATGAGTTCTATATTATGGCAAAAGAGCTTTATCAAAACTGTATGAAAACTGCTGGCAAAGAAGATTATGAAGTGATTGCAACATTTAAGGGTTCCGAATTAGAGTATATGAAAGCAGCACATCCATTCTTAGACCGGGAGTCTACTATAATACTCGGCGATCATGTTACACTTGAGAGCGGAACGGGATGTGTACATACAGCTCCGGGACACGGTGTAGAAGATTACGATGTCTGCAAAAATTATCCAAATATTCCAATCATCGTTCCAGTCGGCGCAAACGGAAAATTAACAGAAGAAGCTGGTCAGTTCTCAGGATTATCTACAGATGAAGCGAACAAAGCGATCGCGCAGCACCTCGAAGAAACAGGTGCATTGTTTGCACTTGAGAAAATCATCCACCAGTATCCACATTGCTGGCGCTGTAAGGAACCAGTTTTGTTCCGCGCAACAGAACAATGGTTTTGTTCAATAGATGATTTTAAAGAACAGGCAATTCAGGCAATTAAAGAAGTTAAATGGGTTCCTAGATGGGGTGAAGAGAGGATTTCCTCAATGGTTCGTGAGAGGAAAGATTGGTGCATTTCAAGACAACGCAAATGGGGTGTTCCGATACCGATCTTTTTCTGCGAAGAATGCGGTGAACCTTTAATCGACAAGGATGTTATGCTGGCTGTTGCAGAATTGTTCCGACAAGAAGGGTCTGATGCATGGTTTATCAAATCAGCAGCAGAGATTCTTCCAGAGTCAGCGGTTTGCAAAAAATGTGGTAGCAAAGGATTTATCAAAGAAAAAGATATTATGGACGTTTGGTTCGATTCAGGCGTCACCCACGCAGCAGTGTTGCAAGAGAGACCTTATTTAAAGTGGCCGGCAGACCTTTATCTAGAGGGAGCAGACCAATATCGCGGATGGTTCCAGTCTTCGCTTTTGACATCTGTTGCAACAAAGGGGATAGCTCCATATAAAACGGTTGTCACCCATGGCTGGGTTGTTGACGGAGAAGGGCGCAAACAGTCAAAATCTTTAGGCAACGGAATTGATCCTAAGGATATCATTGAAAAGTATGGTGCAGATATTTTAAGATTATGGGTTGCTTCTTCAGACTATCATGCGGATATCCGAATTTCAGAGGATATTTTAAAGCAGCTTTCGGAAGCGTACCGGAAGATTAGAAATACAGCTAGATATATTCTAGGAAATCTATATGACTTCAATCCGAGTAAAGACAGCGTATCGTTTGATAAACTACATCCAATTGATAAATGGGCCTTATATCAGCTCGATGAACTTAACAAAAAAGTATGCAAGGCTTATGATGAATTCGAATTCCATCAAGTTTATCATCGAATTCATCATTTCTGCGTGGTGGATATGTCAAACTTCTATCTCGATATCATAAAAGACCGTCTTTATGTCGAAGAGGCGGGAAGTGAAGCGCGGCGAGCAGCGCAGACAACGATTTATTTGATCCTCGATGCGTTGACGCGTTTGCTTGCTCCGATTTTAGCGTATACATCAGATGAAATATGGAAAGAGATGCCACATGATAAAAAAGCCGACAAAGAGTGTATCTTATTTAATCGGATGCCCAAGTTAACTGGAGTAGAGGTAGATGAAGCGTTTATCGCTTATTGGGAGAAAATCCATGCGATCCGCGATGATGTACAAAAAGCGCTCGAAGAAGCCAGAGCAAATAAAGTGATTGGTTCTTCCCTTGATGCAAAACTAACGCTTTATTGTGAAGGAGAACTTTATGAGTTTATAAAAGCTGCGCAGAGTGATTTAAAAACTGTCTTTATTGTATCAGAGCTCCAGGTGCTTTGTGAGGGAACAGGAGAAAGCAAAGCAGAACAGACAGAAGGACTTACGATTACAGTTGCTCATGCTTCGGGCGAAAAATGTGAGCGTTGCTGGGTTTATAGTGATACAGTTGGAAAAGATGAAAATCATCCTACTTTATGTGCCCGTTGTGCATCGATTATAAAATGATTTTTTTAACATTGCGGTGTGTCTCGAGATGGATACACCGCAATTTTTTTAGAGAGGATGAGATAGTTTGCCAATATTGCTTATATTGCTGACAGTAGGATTGGTTGCCGTTGATCAGTTTATAAAATTTCTCGTTAAAACGCAACTAGCACCAATTGGGAGTGTAACAGCAATCGACGGGTTACTTCAATTTACGTATGTAGAAAATAGAGGCGCCGCCTTTGGTTTTTTAGAAAACAAGAGATGGTTTTTTATCATTATGACTGCTGCGGTGATTGGTTTGATTTTTTATTTGATCATTTCTAAAAGAATTACACACCGCTTATTTCTCTTTGCTTCTGCGTTTATCATCGCAGGTGGAATTGGAAATTTGATCGATCGAATTTTCTTAGGGTATGTTGTAGATTACATCAGCCTTTCTTTTTTTCCTCCTGTTTGCAATTTTGCAGATTACTGCATTACTACGGGAGCAATTTTACTAATCCTTTATGTATTATTTTTTTCTGAAAAAACAGAAAAAATATCAAAAAAAACCTAACAAAGTAACGGCGGTGATTGCTTGAGAGAAAAAAAGATATTTTTAATAGAAGAAAATCAGTCAGAAGAACGCCTTGATAAATTTCTTGCAAAAGAATTGGAAGGTACAACTCGATCCTTGATACAAAAATGGATTGAGAACGGGTATGTGTTGGTCAATGAAAAAAGATCGTCAAACAATTATCGGCTGCATGTAGGAGACTGTTTAACTGTCACAATACCTACACCTGTACCAGTTAAGGCACTAGCAGAAAACATTCCATTGAAGATATTGTATGAAGATGATGACCTTTTGGTTGTTGATAAAGCAAAAGGGATGGTAGTGCACCCTGCAGCAGGAAATTGGGATAAAACGCTTGTCAATGCATTGCTGTTTCATTGTGGTGATTCACTTTCAGGAATTGGCGGGGCAATCCGTCCTGGAATTGTGCATAGAATAGACAAGGATACAAGCGGATTATTAATTGTAGCAAAGAATGATTTTGCACATCAAAAATTAGCAGAACAGATCAAGCTACATAGTTTTAAACGCGAATATGAGGCTGTTGTTTATGGAACAATGAAAGACGAGGAAGGCACGATTGATGCACCAATTGGTAGGCATTCTGTTGATCGAAAACGTATGGCAGTGACCGCGAAAAGTTCCAAAAATGCTGTCACACACTATAAAGTTCTAGCGAGGTATCAAGGGTTTACTCACCTTCGTCTGAGACTAGAAACAGGTCGGACCCATCAAATCAGGGTACATATGGCATATATCGGTCACCCAGTTGCAGGAGATCTTGTATATGGACCAAAACGAAATTCCTTGGGACTAAACGGGCAGTGCTTGCATGCAAAGTTGATCGGGTTTGAGCATCCCCGGGATCGGAGATACCTTGAAATTAATTCAGAGCTACCTGATTATTTTTTTAAATTTTTAAGCAGATTAAAAAGGATGTAAAACGTGAATGATAAAAGAAAAATGATAAGATAGGAGAGTTCCTCTTGCATACTACACGAAATAAAATATTATTGGCATCTGATTTAGACGGCACATTGATTGCAGATAACTTTGATATTCCATTACGGAATTTAGAGGCGATCAAGCGTCTCAAAGAAATGGGCGGATACTTTTGCGTCGCTTCTGGCCGTTCTATGCTGTCAGGACGCCGCTATATCCGGGAAACTGAGCCAAACGCCCCTTGCTTAATGATTAACGGAGCAGTTATTTATGATTTTCAAAAGGAAAAAATTATTTGGGATAATCCATTGAACAAAGAAAGCTTGCAGTATGTAGAGATGATTCACAAACAGTTTCCTGAAATTGGAATTGAAGCGTTTGGCGCGAAACAAATTTATGTCGAAAATCTGGATCCTTATGTAAAACAGCATATTAAAAATGAAGGATTTGCTTATGAAAAATGTCATATTCATGGGATAAAAAGTAGGCTATATAAGATTTTGTTTGCAATGCACGCAGATAAAATGGAAGAAGTCCGGAGTTTTGTTGATTCTATTTCTTATGAGGGAGTCAATTTTGTTGCGACCTCTAAAAACTATTTTGAGATGATTCCTGATTCAGTCAATAAAGGGATTTCTTTTTTAAAACTTAGCGAAATCATGGGAATCGAAAGAGAAAACACATTTGCAATCGGAGACTATTATAATGATATTGAGTTGTTGTCTGCTGCAGGAACCGGTGCGGCAGCAGTGAATGCACCGGATGATGTAAAACAGCACGCGGATATCATTGTGGGACACTGCAATCATGGTGCTGTTGCAGATTTTATCAGTCAAATTGAAAAGCGTTATAGGTAAAACGCTACTTTTTTCATCTTAAAAAGGAGGAAGAAAACGTGAACAAAAAAGCGGGAGAAAACCTGGCCGCTGTAATCGACATTGGGTCCAATCTGATTAAGATGCGTGTTACTGAATTACAAAAAGGTGACTTTTTTGATCTGGAATTGCTTGAGTATCCAATTGGATTAGGACACGAAGTATTTCATTCTGAAAAAGTCAGCTTTGAAATGCTGGGGGAAATTTCTTCTACCTTGAAAGGATATCTGCAGATTTTATCTGAATACGGAATTACTCAATATAAAATCGTAGCGACTACAGCGCTTCGGGAAGCAAAAAATTGTGCATTTATTGTTGATCAATTAAAGATACAGAACGATGTTATTGTTGAGGTATTAGAAGACAACGAAGAGAACACTTTGATTTATTCGGAAATCATCCGGAACATGGTCAAGCAGACACATACCGAAATTGATCTGGCGATTCTATCGTATATCGGAACAGGAGGAATCGGAGTTGCACTTTATCACAATGGTGCAATTGTAACATCACAAAATATCCCAACGGGTTCTTTGAAACTATATGATATTTTAGGATTCATGCAGAATCAGACAAGCGATTTCCATGTTGTTTTAGATGAATATATTGATTCCGTCATTGAAAAAATTCATTTACCGTGTACAGGGAAAACGATTGATACCTTGCTTGTTACCGGAAAAGAGATGGAAATCATCGCAGAGATTTGTGATGTTCCTTTAGAAGAGGGAAATTATGTAATCCCTGAACAACTAATAAAAGAACTTTACCGTAGAATACAAAATATGACCCCTGAGGTGATTGCAGGAAGCTACCATCTATCCTACGATCAGGCAAAAATACTTTATACATCGCTTTCAATTTATACAAGAATATTAAAGCTCACCTCTGCAAAGGAAGTTATTTCTCCCAAAATTGAACTCTGGGATGCCATTATTCGGCAGATTATCTTTCCAAAGAGCTTTGCTAGATACGACGCCCATGTAAAAACTGGTGCGATTTCCTGCGCTATCTCTCTTGCAGAACGGTACGATTGTGATAAACATCATTTTATGATCGTGAAAGAATATGCTGGCTCTATTTTTGATAGACTGAAGAAAATTCATGGTCTAAGTGCAAAAAAACGACTAATCTTAGAGC
>CAKSKO010000078.1 GCA_934465125.1 uncultured Eubacteriales bacterium | reverse complement strand
GTGCAGTAAAGGATATCATTGAAGAATCACATCGATTTCCACGATAGGGGACAGGCGTCATATAAGGTGCGTCCGTTTCAAGAAGCAGTCGATCTAAAGGGATATGTGCGGCAACTTCTGCGGGCTTTTTCGCATTCTTGAATGTGACTGCTCCTCCAAACCCGAGGAAAAATCCCAGCTTGATCAGTTGATCCGCCATTTGGGTACTCCCGGAAAAGCAATGAACAACACCCTTTGGCTGGTGTGTGTTTAAAATAGACAATGTATCAGCATGAGCTTCTCTATCATGAATGATGACAGGAAGGTCTAACTCTTTTGCAAGAAGTATCTGGTTGATAAAAATCTCGCGCTGTACTTCACGTGCTGCAAAGTTATAGTGATAATCGAGTCCGATTTCTCCGATCGCGACAACCCTATAAGAGGAAGCAAGACGTTTTAGTTCCTCCCAATAATGCTTCGGTACTGATTCAGCTTCATGAGGATGAACGCCAACGGCAGCCCAAAGGAAAGGATATTTTTCTGTTAGTGCAATACTCTTATAAGAGCTTTCTAGATCGGTGCCGCAGTTAATGATTCCGCAGACGTTTTTTTTCGGCATCGACTGCAACAGTTCCTCTCGATCGGAATCAAACGCCGGGTCATCATAGTGTGCGTGAGAATCAAATATGAGTTCCATAAAGATACCCCTTTAACGAATTTTACTGCCGATAGGAAGATCATCGACAAAAATCACTTTTACATCGCCTTCATTAGTATCTGCTGCCAAAATCATACCGCAGCTTTCTACACCGCAAAGTACAGCCGGCTTTAAGTTAGACACAAGAACCACGTGATGTCCGACAAGATCATCCGGCTGATAGAAAGCCGCAATCCCGGAAGCAACTGTCCGCTCTGATTCACCGTCGTCTAAAATAAGTTTTAACAGTTTTTTGGCACGTTTGACCGGTTCGCAGGAAACAACCTTTGCAACTTTTAGTTCAACCTTTGCAAAATCTTTAATTCCGATCTCTGCGATCGATTGTACTTTTTTATCCGAAGACACTTTTGGTGCTTTTGTTTCTTTCTTCGCATCATTCTTTAAAAGCAATTCATCGAGCTCCGCAATCTCTTTTGCAACGTCGATACGTGCAAAAAGCATTTCGCCCTTCTTGATTTTTGCATCACCAGGAAGCAACCCCCATTTACTGGCACTTTCCCAGTCGGTAATCGCGCCGGAAGCATCGATCGATTCCTGAATCTTTTTAGAAGTATCCGGCATGAACGGCCCGATCAAAATAGAAACGATTCGCAGGCATTCACAAAGATGATATAAGACAGCAGAAAGCCGTGCTTTTTTATCGGGGTCTTTTCCAAGAGCCCAAGGCATTGTCTCATCAATATATTTGTTGCAGCGAGAGATCAGTTTCCAGATATCAGACAAAGCCAAAGAGAACTGATAATGATCCATGTTTTCTTCGTATTTGTCGCGCAAAGAGGATGCCATCGCAATTAGCTCTTCATCGATCGCATCTGTTTCTTTTTCTTTGGGAATGATTCCTGCAAAATATTTCTCCGCCATCGCGGTGGTGCGCGACAAGAGGTTTCCCAAATCATTTGCAAGATCAAAGTTGATACGTCCAATCAGTGCTTCGTTTGTAAATGTACCGTCGGCACCAAACGGAATGTCTCTTAAAAGAAAATAACGGATCGCGTCAACACCGTACCGCTGACAAAGAATAGCGGGGTCTACTACATTTCCCTTTGATTTTGACATCTTGCTTCCGTCGCCGAACAGCAACCAACCGTGACCATAAATTTGTTTGGGAAGAGGAAGATCGAGTGCCATTAAAATAGCTGGCCAGATGATGGTATGGAACCGGACGATTTCTTTTCCAACAAAATGGACGTTAGCCGGCCAGTACTTTTGATAGTCAGACTCGTCCTCGGAACCGTATCCCAGAGCGGTGATGTAGTTTGTCAGCGCGTCGAGCCAGACATATACAACATGCTTTGGATCAAAATCAACAGGAATTCCCCAACTGAAACTTGTTCTTGTTACACAAAGGTCGTCAAGTCCATTTTTTATAAAATTAATCATCTCATTTTTGCGGCTTTGCGGTTCGATGAAGTCGGGATGTTCTTCATAAAGTGCGAGCAGTTTGTCGGTATATTCGGAAAGCTTAAAAAAATATGCCTCCTCTTCCGCCCACTTTACTTCACGCCCGCAATCAGGGCATTTTCCATCCACTAGCTGGTTTTCTGTAAAAAAGGATTCGCAAGGGGTGCAATACCAGCCTTCATATTTTCCTTTATAGATTTTTTCTTTTTCATAAAGAGTTCGAAATATTTTCTGCACTGCTTTTTCATGGAATGGATCGGTAGTTCGGATAAAACGATCGTTGGAGATGTTTAAAAGTTTCCAAAGGTCTTTAAAATCTGCAACGATTTTATCAACGTATTCTTTTGGAGAAATACCAGCTTCGGCGGACTTGATCTCAATCTTCTGACCGTGCTCGTCGGTTCCGGTTAAAAACATCACATCGTATCCTTGCAGGCGTTTATATCTGGCGATCGCATCGGTTGCAACAGTGCAGTAACCATGGCCGATATGTGCTTTCCCCGATGGATAGTAAATCGGGGTGGTAATATAATAGGTTTCTTTGTTCACAAGATAACCCTCCTATTGTTTTAAAATTTATTGCTAATTTAATTAGTATACCATTTTGAAGGAAAAATTCAACTGCACCCTCAGAAATCATACGTAAGAGAAGTAATTTAGGCATGTGTAATAAACAAAAAAAATAGGATATCCTAGCAAGTGTTTGTGATGAAATCGACATTGCAGGAGAAAAAGCAGTGTGATATAATATAGAATCAGTAGTTTTATAGGATTTATAAAAAATAATGTAGTGAATAGGAAGTGTCCCTATTAGTAAAGGAGTGTAGACACGATGGGAAAAGAGACGTTTTTAAAATATGAGTCAGAAGTAAGATCCTATTGCAGAAGTTTTCCGGAGATATTTGATTACGCAAAGGGAAGTATCATAAGAGATGTAAACGGTAAGGAATATATAGACTTTTTTTGCGGTGCGGGTGCACTCAATTACGGACATAACAACGATAAAATCAAGAAAAAATTGATCGATTATCTTGAATCCGATGGAATTATCCATGCACTTGATATGTATACGGAAAAAAAAGATGAGTTTATTGCGTACTTTGAAAAAGAAGTCTTAAAGAAAAAAGGACTTGATTATAAAATACAGTTCACCGGACCTACCGGCACCAATGGGGTGGAGGCTGCTTTAAAGCTAGCTAGAAAGGTAACAAAGAGGCAGGGAGTTTTTGCATTGATGGGCGCATTCCACGGCATGACACTTGCGTCGCTTGCGCTTACTAGCGATCGAGACAGCAGACGAGGCGCTGGAGTACCGCTTGATCATGTCACACACATTCCTGCTCCTTATATGTTTGAAGGACTCGACACGCTTAATTATCTTGAAACAATTTTATCAGACGATCATTCAGGAATCGATATTCCTGCTGCGATTGTAATTGAAACGGTGCAGGCAGAGGGTGGAATTTATGTTTTTGATCCGGAATGGATCCGCGGGATTCGTGCGATTTGTGACCGCTACGGTATTTTGATGATTGTAGACGATGTACAAGTTGGATGTTGTCGGACCGGTCCGTTTTTCTCCTTCGAAAGAGCAGGAATCGTACCTGATATGGTTGTCTTGTCAAAATCCATCGGAGGATACGGATTGCCGCTTGCTTTGACCCTTTTGAAACCGGAGCTTGATATCTGGGCGCCAGGAGAACACAATGGAACATTTCGAGGAAATCAATTATCGTTTGTTGCAGCAAAAGCTGGACTTGAAATCATGATAGAAGAACACATCGAAGAACAGGTTGCGCAAAAAGAAAAATTGGTTAGGGCTTTTTTGGAAGAGAACATAGCTTCCATTGATTCTAAGATTAACATTAGAGGAACAGGTCTTATCTGGGGAATTGAATTTACTGCATTTGCAGATGAGGATCTTTCGAAGAAGGTTGTTACAGAATGTTTCCAGAATGGATTGATTGTTGAGAAGGTTGGAAGGAAAAATGGTGTTGTAAAAGTAATGCCGCCGCTTGTGATTGAAAAAGAACAACTGATTAAAGGGCTGGAAATTTTAAAAAACAGCATCAAAACTGTTTTAAGCTAATTAGTTTAGAATTTTTTAATAGAGTTTATTCTGTTGGGATTGGAGAAAATTGTGGATAGGAAGTATTTGTTAAGAGTGTTAAGCGGTGTTAGTCCTAAAAAAATGTTTGATGTAATTGATAGAATCCATGAAAAAACAGGAAAAAGCAAAGCATATTTGTTCTTTGATATTGTCAATTGTGCGGTGAGATATGGAGCAGGATACTACGATTATCTGATCTTTGCGTTTTATGATATGAATAAGGAACAAAGAAAGACATATGTTACAAGGGTGATCAACAAAAAACTGATTTCAATGATGAATGATGATAATTACTCCTATGTTTTTGACAGTAAAAATGTATTCAACAAACGTTTCCAGAGATACCTCAAGAGAGATTATTTAGATGTCGAAACAGCGACAGCAGAGCAGTTTCACGAATTTATTCAAAATAAGGAAATCGTCTTTGCAAAACCCAATACGGGCGTGAGCGGCTGGGGAATCGAAAAGCTGAAGGTTTCGGATTTTGAGAACGAGGACAAGATGTTTTCTTATATTAAAGAAAAAGACTTTGGTGTATTGGAAGAACAGCTGGTGCAGCATGAAGTGCTGTCGAAGCTTTATCCGCTTTCGATTAATTCCTTAAGAATTGTAACGATTGTTGTAAATAGGGAAGCGCATGTAGTCTATGTAACGGCAAAAATGGGAAGTGACGGTAAGTTTGTTGATAATTTAGAAAGCGGAGGTCTTTGCTGCCCGGTTGATGTCAAGACAGGAAAAATCTATGGAGTGGCACATACCTCAAAGCTGGTTACGTATGAAAAGCACCCTGATACGGGCATAAAATTTGATGGGTATCAGCTTCCATTTATCAAAGAAGCGATGGAGCTTTGTAAAGAAGCGGCGATGGAAGTAGATGAAATTAGGTTTGTTGGATGGGATGTTTGCATTACAAAAGACGGTCCCGCTATTATCGAAGGAAATGATTATCCTGGATACGATTTTTGGCAGTTGCCGGAACATACTCCAGATAAAATAGGTCTTCTGCCGTATTATAAAAAGCTTCTACCGGAGCTGTAAGATCCGATTAAAACAGTATAAAAAGAAAAGGTGAGGGTTGATGAAAAAAGGGAAGGCGGATAAGAAGAAAACAAGCTCGCGGACAATGTTTATTCGAATCGTTGCAGGAGTTTGTGCATTGTTAATTTTTGGATTATCATTTTTAGCAGCGCTGACAATGTAGTCATTATTTTATGTTAGCGTTTCATTAAAACCGATGCAAATAAAAAAGCGGGGGCAGTGATTTGCCTCCGATTTTTTTATTCTTCCATTTGTTTTCCTAAAAACGCTGCTGCGGTCTGCGCTAGTTTTACTTCTGTTTCGGTCGGAAATCCACCGGATTCATTTGAGAGCAGAATCACAGCGCCAGTAACGTCTCCGGAAGCGATGATGGGATAACAGACCAAAGCGGCGCGGTCAATCCCTTCTACAGGTTGTAAATAATTATTTTCATTTTTATTTGCAACGAAACTTCTTCTTGTTTCCATGAAATCTTCTAAGGTAGGAGTAATTCTTCGCTCGAGATACTCTTTTTTTGAAACACCAGCGACAGCTACGATATGATCCCTGTCACAGACGAGTGTTGGGTGTCCGGCAATTCTTGAGAGTACTTCCGAATACTGCGCAGCAAATGCAGACATTTCTCCAATAGGAGAATATTTTTTAAAAATAACTTCACCATCTGTATCGGTATAAATTTCGAGTGGATCACCCTCTCGAATGCGGAGGGTTCTGCGGATTTCTTTTGGGATGACAACGCGCCCTAGGTCATCGATTCTTCTGACTATTCCT
>CAKSKO010000077.1 GCA_934465125.1 uncultured Eubacteriales bacterium | reverse complement strand
CTTTTAAGGAGTATACTTTTACCGTTTTTCCTCTAGCTGCTGCATTAACAGCAGCAGATAATCCCGCAGGTCCTGCACCAACAATTGCAACTTCAATTTTTTCCTCCATCTTGATACACTCCTATCCGTTTTAAAACGATCATCTGTTTTCTTTATAGACAAAAGATTGCGTGAGTACGCAATCTTTTTTATTTCAAAATATTAAACAATGAACCAATTATCGGCAATGGCTTTTGTTCACCCTTTGACGCATTTAAAATCCCAATAATTAAGAAAGCAATAAAAAGTGCTCCGTAGATTAACCAGAATAAAGATGTAATAATTGCGAAAACATGAGCGATTGCAAACAAAATGATACTGATAATCTGAATGAAAAGATAAGCTACTGCAGCAAAAATACTGAAAATGATCCCTTGATTTACATGAAACCGTACAACCGGATTGTCTTTGTCAACAAGAAGGCCTACTAGCCAAAGGATTCCAACATAAGAAATAATCGAGAAAAATTTTGTATTGTCTTCTTTTGTATACTGCGCTGGATACGGTTGGTTTCCATAAGGCGGCATCTGATACTGCTGCTGGTAAGATGTTTGATTTGAATCGGTATTTGGCCCACTCGGTGCTTGAGCAGATCTTTGCCGATAAGACGGGTTCGAAGCTAATGGAATTGCAGAAGTAACTCTCTGTTGATTAGGACTAACTTGAGGTTGCTCCGGTTGTGTTTTTTCTGTTGCCCGCTCGATTACTTCTGAAGTCTCCTTCGGCATCTGAGGCTTATTATTTTCACTCATACAATACACTCTCCTCGCCTGTATTAAAATAAAAAAGCACCTAATTTCTTTTATTTTATGCGCTTATCGATTGTTCCAATTATCGGTAGCAACCTTTGCTGCCCCTTGAGTGCTCCTGAGATCCCCATCACTGTTAAGATCACCCAGGCTACTGTTGTTCCTACCAAAAGTAATAAAGAGACGATCTCCTCTACGGCTGGAAGAGCAGAAAGTGCCATCGAAAGAAAAAACGTCAACAAGTAACAAAGAACAACAAAACAAAAAAGAATTCCTCCTTGCTTCACATGAAATTTTACATGTGGTTCTTTATACTCAACCGAAAATCTTGCCGTCAAAAATAAAGGGCCAACATAAGATAATACCGAAAGTAATTTAATATTGGTCGAATTGCACTGATCATTCACGATAAAAACACCTTCGAACATTTAAAAAGATCTTAGATTACAAACCTTCAGTCTCACCGAAACAGAATCTATCCAGTTGATGTTTATTGATATGCTACAATCGTAATTTTATCAATTGTCACAGGGGTCAGCGGTCGATCGTTTGCATCCACATCTACTGCCGCAATCTGATCTACAACTTCTATTCCTTCGAAAACTTGAGCAAAAACGGTATGGCCCTGATTTCCTGTACTGTATGCCCCATCGAGATTCGGATTTCCTCCGTTTTGTTCATATAAAGCCTTCATTTCATCCGTCACCTTAGACATATCAAGAGTAGAACCGTATCTGCTCGCAAATCCTTCCGGATTTGATTCATAAACTTCATATGCTTGATCAAAATAATTCCATCCGCTAAAAGCCTCCGGTCTAGCTTGGTTGATGAAAAACTGGCTGCCATTTGTATTTCTTCCGCTATTGGCCATTGCTACAGCCCCTCGGATATTAAATAGCTTATCACTGAATTCATCCTCAAATGCTTCTCCCCAAATGCTCTCTCCACCTGTTCCGTTTCCATTCGGATCTCCACCTTGGATCATAAAGTCTTCAATCACTCGATGAAACGTCAAACCATTATAATAGCCGTCTTTTGCGTGGGTTTTGAAATTTTCAACTGTTTTTGGCGCCGCGTCCGGGAAAAATCTCATTTTAAAGGTTCCCATATTCGTTGTCATCACAGCGATCTCTTCTCCTTCTTGTGGTTTTTCAAGTTGGTATCCAACACTGTGATTTGGATCCTCATACCCGGTCACAGAAGATGTATTCTGTTCTTCTGATGAACATCCACTCATCGAAAATAACATAGCTGCCATAAGTATCACTCCTAACACTTTTTGCATGATTTTATATTCCTTTCTCTTTGTACTTATATATTGTCTATATTTTATTATACATACTATATGAATGCAAGTCTCATTTCATTTTATTCTTATTTCTCTACCAAAATAATGACAAAGGCTGATTTTTTAACAACGATATCTACTGCCTTTTTGATTCCAAAACGATACTGAAATCTTTCTAACAAAGAAATGTCCAATCTAGTATAATTCTACAAGCGAACTGCATATAGATACTGTGTACACGATAACGGGAGGTATGAAAATGATAGAATTTTATCCAGAGGGATGGCTCATCGACACAATAGAAAATAGAAATTCTTTATCTTCCTCTTCCTGTCTGACAGACGCCTGTCACGACGGGAAAATCTTAGAAGGACGCGCTACCGTTTGCGATGGTGAACACAATTTAATCGTAGACTGCGGATGTATGAAGGGAATTATTCCGAGAGAAGAGGGCGCAATCGGCATCAAAGAGGGAACTGTTCGGGATATCGCAGTAATTTCTAGAGTGAATCGGCCGGTTTGTTTTATTGTAACCGGTTTTAGAAAAGATGAAAACGGTCACACAATGGCAATTTTATCGCGGCGTGCTGCGCAAGAAATCTGTATGGACCAGTATATTTCTAAGCTTTGCCCAGGAGATATCATCAGCGCAAAGGTAACACAGTTAGAATCATTCGGAGCTTTTGCCGACATCGGATGCGGAATTGTCTCTTTCTTACCGATTGATACGATTTCTGTTTCACGCATCGATCACCCGCGGGAACGTTTTTGCGTTGGCATGGATATCCGTGTGATTGTGAAATCGATAGAAAACGGCAGAGTAAACTTAACACATAAAGAACTGCTGGGAACTTGGGCAGAAAATGCAAGCCTATTTTCTGTTGGGGAAACTGTTGCGGGGATCGTACGCTCCGTTGAGGATTACGGTGTTTTTGTAGAGCTGTCTCCTAACTTAGCGGGATTGGCAGAATCAAAAGAAGGTGTACGACCCGGACAGCAGGCAAGTGTTTACATAAAAAATATTATTCCAGGAAGAATGAAGGTCAAATTAATTATCATCGACACATTCGATTACGATTATAGACCTTCTCCTCCAAACTATTTCTATGAGGGAAGTCATATTGATCGATTTGTTTATTCCCCCGAAGATGCGGATAAAACCATTGAAACCACCTTTTAGAAAAGGGCTTGAGTGAAATAAAATTCACTCAAGCCCTTTTCACTGATCAATCGATGAAAATTTTTTATCTATATTGACTACTGTTTCAAACGTTTCATCTAACTGTTTTGCCTGTTGATCGATTTTTCTTTGCAATTGCTCATCGTCTAAATGAAATCCAAACGGAACAACAACATCAAAGATCAGATTGGTATGAGTCGGCCCCGCTACCATTCGGAAATCGTGGACCGTCAAACGTTGATCAATTTCCTCAATAAACAAAACCACCTTTTGATAAATCTTTGAAACTAATTCATCATCTGTTGCAATTGGATCCATATGAATGGTCACTTCACAGCCGAATGTTTTCTTTAATTCTCTTTCAGCCAGATCAATCGTATCGTGCATCACCAGAATATTGGCATCACAAGGAACCTCTGCATGAAGAGTAACCATCACCCGTCCGGGACCGTAATTGTGTATAATCAAATCATGGACTCCCACAATTCCTTCGTAAGACAACACTTTTTTCTCTATTGCGTTCACCAACTTACCATCCGGTGCTTGTCCCAAGAGCGGATCGAGCGTCTCCTTTGCTGTCATAACCCCTGTATAGATAATAAATAAAGAAACAATGATTCCAGCGTATCCATCAACCGAGACGCCGGTGAAATAAGTGATCACCATTCCAACTAAAACAGTAATTGTCGCGATCACATCACTCAAGCTATCCATTGCAGTTGCTTTCATCGTAGCAGAATCAATCATGTTGCCCAGTTTTTTATGAAAGGAACTCATCCAAAGTTTTAAAAGTATGGAAAATACTAAAATGATAATTGATACCATCCCAATTGTCTCAGTCTCGGGAAAAATGATTTTCTCGGCAGATGATTTGATAAATTCAATCCCCATTAAAATAATAACCATTGAAACAATCAGCCCTGCAATATATTCAATCCTGCCGTGTCCAAACGGATGCTCACGATCAGCAGGCTTTCCCGCCATCTTAAATCCAACCAATGTTACAACCGAAGATGCAGCGTCAGACAGATTGTTAAACGCATCCGCAGTAATCGCGACTGACGTTGTTAATATGCCGGCTATCAGCTTTAAAACAAAGAGAATAATATTGCAGATAATCCCAACAACTCCGCCTAAAACACCGTATCGTTGACGTACCTGCTGGTTTTTTGTTTCTTCATTGTTTTTAATAAAATGCTTGACTAAAAATTCTGTCACCATAATCCCCTCTCTATCTTTCACTACCACTGTTATTCTATAAAAAAGGAAACGCTATATGCGTTTCCTTAACAAGCTGACGCTTCTAACTGGCAGATCTGTCCCTTATGAGTTTTCTCTGGGAGAAAAATAATAGGTCTTTCCATTCAGAAAGGTAAGCGTTTCAACCTTCTCACCTGGTTCGTTCAAAAACTCTCCTTCTAGTTTTGTCCCGTCGTTTTGATAGATTACACCAAATCCTAAGGCAGAACCATTTACAAAGTCTCCAGTATACCGGTGATCAGAATACAGCACAGTTCCTTTTCCATTCGGTTTTTCCCCCAACAGCAACCCAGAATAAATGCCTCCAATCAAATTTTGCTCAACAACAAAATTAGGACCAACCCGAAACCGCTCATAATCAGTTCCCACTAACGCATCGCATCTTGGTAAATCATCAAGTGTTCTCAAACTCACCTTCATTGACTTTACAAGTTTTCCGTCAGAAAAGATCCCTTCATACAGCTTCTCTCCATACGGGATGAACATACATCCCATCCCATTTGGCTTTTCATTTAGCACATTTCCCTGATACACCAAATTTTTATCAGGTAGCTCATACTCGTTTAGATACACCATAACATCATTTTTAAAAATACATTCGCGGTAGACGGCACCGTTCTGAATTTCATTAATCCTACCATGCTTTTTTCCGTTTACAAAACAGCCAACATATTTTGGTTGCCCATTTTGATAGAGCACACCAAACCCATTGTATTGGTTTTGATTCCACTGCCCGAAATATTCCATTTGGCCGTCGAGATAACTGGTACCAATCCCTTTTCGTTCGTTAGACTCAAATTGCCCGGAATAAATACAGGATCCATTTTTATATTGGTTCCCGAATCCATGAAAGGTACTGTGTAAAAACGATCCTTCATAAATTTTTTCGCCATTTTCATAATAAGTTCCTTCTGAAGAGTACTCGTAGTGATCCCAATGGCCCTTGTAAATGAGCGCTCCATCCTTGTCAAACCCCGACAAAACTCCATCCGGAATTCCATAAGCAAACGTTCCCTGAATGGATTCCCCGTTTTCAAAAAAACGGCGTCCCTCACCGTGGTATTGATTATTTTGCCAAAATCCTTCATATACTTTTAATCCGTCTTCGCGCAACTCGGTTCCATATCCGCAGAGCTGACCCTTTACAAACGTTCCTCTTACTTTGCGTCCATTTTCAAAAAAAAGAGTCCCTTCCCCATCATATTGATTCTCCTTCCACTGACCGCTATAAACAATACTGCCGTCTTGTCTATATAACACACCGAACCCATTTCTTTTGGTTTTTTGATGATCTCCGGTATATAGCAGGTTCCCAAATTGATCAAATTGCGTCACTTTGCCCGTCTTGCGACCATCTCTCCACTGTTCTACAAAAACCGAACCATCCTCTGCAAAATATTGCACCCCAGCACCCTGCCGCAATCCATGCTCTAATTTTGCAGCGATAACCAGATTGCCAAATTCATCAACCTGCACACCCATTCCAACTGGTTGATCCTGCTGCCAAGAAGTAATATAAATAGACTTGTCTTTTGCTTGAAA
>CAKSKO010000076.1 GCA_934465125.1 uncultured Eubacteriales bacterium | reverse complement strand
GTATGATGGAGCGCTATCGGCATTCTTATAAAAATGCCAACAAGTTCTATTATATTTTATTGATGACCGGTTTTCAACCGGTTTTTTTCTTACAGTGATAATGGAGGGAAATTATGAAAAAATATCATGTAGGTATTATCGGTGCTACGGGAATGGTCGGGCAGCGATTTGCTTGTTTACTTGAGAATCACCCTTGGTTTGAAGTAACAGCTCTGGCTGCCAGCGCCCGGTCGGCCTCAAAGACATATAAAGAAGCTTTAGGCTCCCGGTGGGCAATGGAAAGCCCGATTCCAAAGTCAATGGAAAACATGAAAATATACGATGCTGTTGTCGATATGGATCAAATTGTCTCAAAGGTAGATTTTGTGTTTTGTGCTGTTGACATGAAAAAGGAAGAAATCAAAGAGCTTGAAGAACGTTACGCGAAAGCGGAATGCCCGGTCATTTCTAATAATAGCGCACACAGATCCACACAGGACGTCCCGATGATCATCCCGGAAATCAACTGGGATCATGCAAAGATCATAAGCGCACAAAGAAAACGGCTCGGCACAAAAAAAGGATTTATTGCAGTAAAATCAAATTGCTCGCTGCAAAGCTATGTCCCGGCGATCCACCCCCTGATGGATTTAGGGGTAACGAAAGTTCTCGCTTGTACATATCAGGCAATCTCAGGCGCCGGAAAAACCTTTTCTTCTTGGCCGGAGATGCAGGATAACATCATTCCGTTTATCGGAGGAGAAGAAGAAAAATCCGAACTAGAACCAATGAAGATCTGGGGGAAAATCGAAGGAGATAAAATTGTAAATGCTACTTCCCCCTGCATTACATCACAATGCTTGCGTGTTCCGATCAGCGACGGACACACTGCGGCAGTATTTGTTTCTTTTGAGAAAAAAATAGGGCTAGAGGAAATCATCAAAAGATGGGAAACGTACAGAGGCCGCGCGCAGGAACTCATTCTGCCGAGCGCACCGAAACAATTCTTACATTATTTCAAAGAAGATAATCGTCCGCAAATCAAATCCGAACGCAATTTAGAAGGCGGTATGGCTGTGTCGATCGGACGTTTGCGCGAAGATACGCAATACGATATCAAATTTGTATGTATGTCTCATAACACGCTAAGAGGTGCCGCAGGCGGAGCAGTATTGATGGCTGAGCTGCTTTGTGCAGAAGGGTATCTTGATTAAACTCTCCTTTTTAATTAGATACAAATGGAGGTTTTTATTATGAAAAAAACAATTTTTAAGGGTTCCGGAGTTGCAATCATCACCCCAATGAAAAGCGACGGATCGATTCATTATGATCGCTTAGGGCAATTGATTGAATTTCAGATTGACAACCATACGGATTCCATTATCATTTGCGGAACTACCGGAGAATCCGCTACAATGGACCATGAAGAACACTGTAGCGTAATTGAGTATGCTGTGAAAAAGGTAGCGGGCAGAATTCCTGTCGTCGCTGGTACTGGAAGCAACGATACGAAGTATGCGCTGACGCTTTCTTTAGAAGCACAAAAAGCTGGTGCCGACGGATTACTCGTCGTCACACCTTATTACAATAAGACATCGCAATCTGGACTAATAAAGCATTATAACTATATTGCAGACGGAGTAGATCTGCCTATCATTCTTTACAATGTTCCATCGAGAACCGGATGCAACATCAAGCCGGAAACTTATAAAGAGCTTTCCAAACATCCAAATATTGTAGCTACAAAAGAAGCGAACGGCGATATCACTTCTGTTGTTCGAACAAGGTTTCTTTGCGGAGATGAGCTAGCAATTTATTCCGGCAATGACGACCAGATCGTTCCAATCATGTCTTTAGGTGGAATCGGAGTTATTTCTGTATTTGCAAATCTCTGCCCTGCTGTTTCTCATGAAATGACTCAAGCATATTTAACAGGAGCTATTAAGAAAAGTGCAGCGCTTCAGATACAATACTCTAAATTGATGGACGTACTGTTTTCGGACGTAAACCCAATTCCGATCAAAGCTGCAATGAATCTGACAGGATTTGACTGCGGTGAATGCAGGTTGCCACTTGATCGGATGAGTGAACAAGGGCTTAAAAAGTTGATTGCTGTTTTAGAAGAATACAACCTGCTCAAATAGCGCTTAATTTGGAGGAAGTAAAAAATGACAAGGATTATCATTAGCGGCTGCAATGGAAAAATGGGTCGTGTGATTGCACAATGCGCGGAGAATCGGCAGGATTGCGAAATCGTCGGTGGAATTGATGTTAGAAACAACGACTCCGTGGGGTTTCCTGTTTTTACATCTGCTCAAGAAATTGATATTCAAGCAGATGTAATTATCGACTTTTCAAATCCTGCTGCGTTGTCTTCTTTGCTTGCATACTGCAAACAACATCATCTCCCGATTGTATTATGTACAACAGGCTTTTCAAAACAGCAGCTGGAAGAAATAGAGAAAGCTGGAAAAGAAATTGCTATTTTTCATTCTGGAAATATGTCACTCGGAATCAACCTCATTATTGAACTTTCCAAAAAAGCAGCCAACGTATTTGGGAACGCGTTTGATATTGAAATCATTGAAAAACATCACAATCAGAAAATCGATGCTCCAAGCGGAACTGCGCTGATGATCGCAGACGCGCTGGCTTCTACAATGGAGCAGGAACCGAAATATGTTTATGACCGGCACTCATATCGAAGATCGAGAGGAAAAAACGAAATTGGAATTCATTCTGTTCGTGGTGGAACAATCGTTGGTGAGCATGAAGTAATCTTTGCAGGACATGATGAGCTTTTAACCATCTCTCATTCCGCGCAATCAAAAGAAATTTTCGCAGTCGGTGCGATGAATGCGGCTGTATTTATGGTGGCAAAATCGCCTAAAATTTATACTATGTCCGATTTACTGCAAAATTCTTAAGGGAGGAATCTTATGCTGGGAAATACAATGATTACTGTAACCGAAGATATTACCTTGATTACTTTACAGAATGCCCCTGCAGATATTCACTTTCTGTCTGACATTTTTGAGCAAATCGGGGGAATGGGAGTAAATATTGACATGATCTCTCTTTCTCCGGCACAGCGCGCAGTAACAGGATTATCTTTCACCGTTAGCGATGATGACCTCGTAAAAGTCTTAGAATATACATCTACCCTACGCAATGCTTCTTCTGTAATGAGACCTGCTGTGAGCAGCGGGAACTGTAAAATCTCTATCCTAGATCGGCGCATGGACGCAATTCCAGGGTTTGCAGCAAAGGTATTTCGCGCAGCAGCTTCTGTCAATACCGATATTAGAATCATCACAACTTCTGAAATTGAAATCTCTCTCTTGATTACCAAAGCAGATGCAGATGCAACAATCGCTGCAATCGAGAAAGCGCTCTCGATGAATCCCCCTCCGCGTAATAAGTAAACAAAAAAGAGCCGGAATGAAGAAAATTCATTCCGGCTCTTTTTTATTCTGATAAGACGGCTTTATGGAATATCTTTTTCCCTTTTTTGACTATAACATACCCTCTCTCAAACATCGAAACAAGGATCTTCTCTTGAATGCTCGTTACTTTCTGACCATCAATGGAAACGCCCCCCTGGTCGATCAAACGCCTTGCTTCTCCTTTGGAAGAAACCAGTTTTAGCTTTAATAGCAATTCAATCACAGACATCTCTCCGTTTGAAAAATCAGATATCGTCAGTTCTGTGGTCGGCATATGATCAGTATTGCTTCCCGCGGAGAAAAGCACTTTGGCTCCCTCCTGCGCTTCTTTGGCTTCCTGCTCTCCATGTATCAATTTTGTCACTTCAAATGCAAGGATCTCTTTCGCTTTGTTGAGCTCACTTCCCTGCAACTTTGCAAGCTCGTCTATCTCTTCAAGTGGCAAAAATGTCAATATCTTTAAGCAACGAATTACGTCAGCGTCGTTGACGTTTCTCCAATACTGGTAAAACTCAAATGGACTTGTCTTTTTCCGATCTAACCACACCGCACCGTTTTCTGTTTTTCCCATCTTTTTGCCATCGCTTGTTGTGAGTAGTGTAAACGTCATTCCATACGCTTCTTTTTGATCAGCGCGGCGAATCAGTTCTACTCCTCCGATGATATTGCTCCACTGATCGTCTCCACCCAGTTCAAGTTTACAATCGTATTTCCGATTCAAAACCAGAAAATCATAGCTCTGCATAATCATATAGTTCAGTTCAAAAAACGATAGTCCTTTTTCCAAGCGCTGTTTATAGCACTCTGCTGCTAACATCCGGTTGACAGAAAAATGAACCCCAATTTCTCTTAAAAAGGAGATATAATTTAAATCCAAAAGCCAATCGGCATTATTAACCATCAACGCTTTTCCTTCTGAGAAATCTACCAATCGTGACATCTGTTTCTGAAAGCAGGCAATATTGTGATCGATCTCTTCTCTAGAAAGCATTTTTCTCATATCACTTTTTCCAGATGGATCCCCGATCATTCCGGTTCCGCCGCCAAACAGTGCGATCGGAACATTTCCGGCCTTTTGCAAATGTGACATCACCATAATCTGGACAAAATGCCCTACATGCAGACTGTCAGCCGTTGGATCAAATCCAATATAGAACTTTGTGTTTCCACCATTGAGAAGCTCCCGGACCTTTTCTTCATTCGTTAGCTGCGCGATTAAGCCGCGCGACATTAACTCTTCATACACTCCCATTTCAGTTCCTCCAAATCGTTTTATCAGGGGGAAAATAAAAAAACACCCCCTGCTTATTTGCAGAGGGCGGAAATTCCGCGGTACCACCTCAATTCACCGCAATTTCGCAACTACGGCCTTTAGAAGTATCGATCGATACTTTCGCGCGATAACGTACACTACCCCGGCTAAGTCTACTTAGTTTTCACCGTTCCACCTAGCAACTCCAAGACGTAATTCATTTCATAAGGCAGGCCTGTTTTCACCATCCACAGACTCTCTGAAACTGCTTCTTATCAAATTACTCCATTCTTTTCCCAGTTATTACTTAGGATTATAAAAAAGAAAAAGTGAATTGTCAAGCCTCTTTTTTGATTTTATGCTTGATCCACTGCTTGCTAAGAAAGGTAAATTATGATAAAATAATCGAAGTTTATAACTTGCAGGAGGAAGAAAACGTTATGTCAGGTCATTCAAAATGGAGTACAATCAAACGAAAAAAAGAAAAAACAGACGGTCAAAGAGCTAAAATTTTTACAAAAATCGGGCGTGAACTCGCTGTCGCAGTTCGGGAAGGCGGAAGTTCTGACCCCAATGTCAATACAAAACTCAAGGATTGTATCGCAAAAGCAAAAGCGAATAACGTTCCAAATGATAATATTGAAAGAATTATTAAAAAAGCCGCGGGAGACGGTGACAGCAGCAAATATGAAAGTATTACTTATGAAGGATACGGACCGAACGGAATTGCTGTGATTGTCGAAACATTAACCGATAACCGCAACCGTACCGCCGGAGATCTTCGGCATTATTTTGATAAATTCGGCGGCAATATGGGAACACCCGGTTGCGTCTCATTTCTGTTTTCACAAAAAGGCGTTATTATGATCGAACGCGAAGGAAAAAACGAAGATATTGTGATGGAAGATGCTTTGGATTGCGGCGCTTCTGATTTTTTAGCAGACGATGATATCTTTGTGATCCATACTGAAGCCGAAGATTTCAGCGCTGTAAGAGAAGCTATGGAGCAAAAAGGATACACTTTTGTTTCAGCAGAAGTTGAAATGATTCCAAGCACATATACAAAATTAATGGACGAAGAAACCGCAACGAAAATGCAAAAACTACTTGATCTTTTAGAAGATAATGACGACGTACAAAATGTATGGCATAACTGGGATCTTTCTGGTCATGAAGACCAAGAATAAGTTTCATAAAACCCGCCGACTGCAAAATATGCAGTCGGCGGGTTTGTTATTTTAAAAGCTTATTCTTCTATTCTCCACTTTACCCCTTGCGGTGTATCTTCCAAAATGACGTGTCTTTGCTTTAATTCATCACGAATTCTGTCTGCCGTTTCCCAATCTTTATTCTCCCTTGCTTGATTTCTCTGCTCGATCAACGCTTTAATTTCATC
>CAKSKO010000075.1 GCA_934465125.1 uncultured Eubacteriales bacterium | reverse complement strand
GCTTATTAATAATATTATTAACAAACGCGCTGAAGAATTTAATCTTAAAAATTTAAAATACCGATAAAGGGACCTATCTAGGCACCACGGTGCCTAGATAGGTCCCTTTATTTTTAGATTGCATGTGAAAACAATCCTTATCCGTATAAAAAATAAAAATTTTCCCAGAATAGATGTATACAAAAAAGGATGGTGGGTTTTATGGAAGACATATATAAAAAAGAGCCGCTTTGGACAGCAATCAATGAAGTTCCGAATATGTACCCGTGGTTATCTTATAATGAAACATGTTCTGTTTGCATTGTTGGCGGTGGGGTAACGGGAGCGCTTTGTGCACTACGGTTTGCAAGACAAGGGATTAATACCGTACTCTTATCTGCGGGTCCTGTAGGATATGGCGGAACTTCGGAATCCTCCGGGGTGTTGCAGTTGAATATTGGAGGGGGACTCGACTCCTTGTCAAAGCAGATCGGAACGAAACAGGCGGTGACAGTGTATGAACATTGCCTGAAAGCGATGGATCAGTTAGAAGAGCTGGTTTCATCGCTCGACGATCAGACTGGGTTTTATCGCACTGATACTTTAACATTTACAAAAGAAGAGGACAACATCGACGAAATACACAAAGAATACCTTTTGCTCAAGCATAATAACTTTGAAGTGGGGTTGATTGACCGTGAGAAAGCAGCCCAAAAATTCTCCTTTGAGCTTGAAGCGGGGCTGGTTGCAAAACGTCTCGGCGCGATCGTTGATCCTTACCGTTTGACACATGCGCTCTTGAAAGCAGCACAAAACGCGGGCGTTAGGGTTTATGAAAATACGCCCGTTAACAATATTCAAACAGTGGATGGAAAAACGACGATCGATGTCGATACAAGGCATACCATTACGACAGATACTGTCATTGCTGCGGTAGGAATCGATTGCATAAACTTTATAAAAGGTTCCGGATCAAAGCGCACAACCTTTGCAATCGCAACAGGAATCGATGAAGACCTAGCTGACTTTGGAGATAAATTTATTATTAACGATATCGATCATCCTGAGATCACTTATTCTGTTACTCCAGGAGATAGGATCATTTCCTGCGGTCTCGAGGCAGGCATGATCGATCGCAAAAGAAAAATGGCGAGTTTTTTCCCGCTTACTATCTTTGAAAAAAAGAAGTACCGTCATTTAGAAAAAGAACTCCAATTTCTTTTCCCTGGGCTTCGCCAAACGAAAGCGGAATTCGCGTTTGCAGCCGACCATTTTCAAACGGATGATTGTCTCCCTCTAATCGGGACGCACCACGAATACGAAAACTGTTATTTTGCGTTTTGCACTGGAAGAAGTGGAATCCTCTTTTCTGAGATCGCATCAGAGATGATTTTGGCAGAGTATCAGGGAAAAGAACACGCGTTGTCGGAACTGTTTTCGCCCGACCGGTTCTAAGTTCTTTAAAAGGGATAACAGCAGAAAAAACGAATCAGTGCTAAAATGATTAATAGGATGCCGGAACACACGACAAAAATCTTGGAATCAATTTTTTGAAACGAGGAGATACGCTGGCCAATCATATTTCCCGCACACAAAAACAAAAGCTGGCAAAGACCCGCAACAATCGGAATAAAAAGAGAATTTAACCCAGAGACGGCGCTACTAATTCCGGCGCCGAATGAATCGATGGAAAGTGCGGCGCCTAAGTAGATTGCTTCAAATGCGTCGATATGTGCCGAGTGGTCGAAGTCGCAGGAAACAGGGTTCCTGATCACCTGGATGGTAATCCCGAACGGTTTTAATGGCGCAGAGAAAATCGTATCTTTTTTTGGCTTTTCTTTTTTCTGCTTTTTCTTTGAAAACAGTGCCTGCAAAATAATAAAAACGCCTAAAATGAACAGCATCAAGCAGCCGATCAGTTGTGCTGCTGTTTTTGGAAGCCACATCAAAATAACGTTTCCAATTAAAACAGCGCATCCGGTAAACAAAATAGAGACTATCGAAACAATCAGTTTTGCGCTTAATGGGATTTTGATAGAGCGCAGTCCGTACGAAACGCCGATCCCCAAAGCGTCTATACTAAGAGATACTGCCAACAGAATTATTCCGAACGCACCCATCAAACCAACCCCAAACTGTAATTATTAACAGTATATGAGGGTTGGTTGTTTTTGGTTTATTGGGAATATCTGAGTAAATAGCAAGATATATATTGATAGAGGATGATTTTTTAGAATAAAAAAGCTTCAGTTTTTGAAAGTCGGGGGATGATAATGTGGACTGGCATAGTCTATCAGCAAAAGAAACATTAAAAGCGCTTGAAACCTCAGAAAAAGTGGGGTTAAATGCGAAACAGGTAAAACAGAGGCAGCAGGAACACGGGAAGAATAGGCTCAAAGAAAAAAAGAAAAAGAGTATTGTTACGAAGTTTTTGGAGCAATTTTCTGATTTCATGGTCATTATTCTCTTGATCGCGGCGGCGGTATCGTTTGTAACGTCGATCATGGAGGGAAATGGGGACTATATTGATTCGATTATTATTCTTGTAATCGTGATCATCAACGCGATTACAGGGGTGGTGCAGGAAAGCAGAGCAGAAAGAGCGATTGATGCTCTCAAGAAGCTTTCATCCCCGCAAGCAAGACTGATTCGAAACGGACAAGAGCTTCATATTGATTCCCAAGAGGTAGTCCCGGGGGATATCTTATTGCTCGATACAGGGGATTTTGTTTGTGCCGACGCGCGCTTACTCGAGGCGAACAACCTAAAAGCGGAGGAATCCGCATTAACAGGCGAATCCGTACCGGTTGAAAAAGAAGTCGAAGCGATTTTAAAAGGACATACCTCTTTAGGAGAGCGCAAAAATATGCTGTATTCAACCAGCACAATCACCGCCGGACACGCTAAGGCGGTTGTCGTCGAAACCGGGATGAACACGCAGGTTGGAAAAATCGCGCACATGATCAATGAAGGTGATTCGCCGCAGACACCGCTTCAGGTAAAACTTGCCCAGACCGGAAAGTATTTAGGAATTGGAGCGCTTGTTATCTGCTTTGTCATCTTTTTGTTAGGCGTGTTCCAGAACATTCCACCGCTCGAAATGTTCATGATTTCGATTAGCTTGGCGGTCGCGGCGATACCTGAAGGACTTCCGGCTGTTGTGACGATTGTTCTGGCAATTGGTGTTAGGCGTATGGTGGCGCATAGAGCAATCATACGGAAGCTCCCAGCGGTTGAGACACTCGGCAGTGCAAGTGTAATTTGTTCTGATAAAACAGGGACTCTTACGCAAAATAAGATGACAGTCACATCACTTCGAACAGACAGAGGGGAAATTAAAAATAGTTCAAAGGAAGGAATTGAGATTCTTTCTTATGCGGCGCTTTGCAACAATTCAACGCTTACAGGGACGTTTGGGGATTTTAAAGCGACAGGCGATCCCACAGAAACAGCCCTTGTCTTAGCAGCGGCGAAAGCCGGAAAGGTCAAGGCAGCGCTCGACAAGCAATTTCCAAGAGCTGGGGAAATCCCGTTTGATTCCACAAGAAAACTAATGACGACGATACATAAGATTGGCCCTGGCCATTATAGGGTTATCACAAAAGGCGCGCCGGATGTTCTCTTAAAACGGTGTAGAAATGTCAGAACGAGCGATGGGATTCATCCGCTTGATTTTACAATGCGTGCAAAAATTGAGAAACAGAACGAGCAGATGGCCGAAAACGCACTGCGTGTACTAGCAGTAGCGTTTCGCGACGTCGATAGTTTGCCGGATGAAATCGAAAGAATCGAACAAGAACTCTGCTTCTGTGGATTGATTGGAATGATCGATCCACCGCGCGCGCAGGCGAAACATGCCGTAGCGGAATGTAGAAGCGCAGGAATCAAACCCGTAATGATTACAGGAGATCATGTTGTCACAGCGAAGGCGATCGGAAAAGAGCTCGGGATTTTGCAGTCAGGAGATAAGGCGTTAACAGGTGAAGAACTCGAGCATATGGAGCAATCCGAATTAGAGCAAAAGATTTTTTCGTATTCTGTTTTTGCGCGGGTTTCGCCAGAACACAAGGTGAGAATCGTTCAGGCGTTTCAAAAGCGCGGAGCAGTTGTTGCGATGACAGGAGACGGCGTCAACGACGCTCCAGCGCTCAAATCGGCGGATATTGGCTGTGCAATGGGGAAATCCGGGACAGATGTTGCAAAGGGCGCTGCAGATATGATTATGACCGATGATAATTTTGCAACAATAGTAGAAGCGGTCAAACAAGGCAGAGGAATTTTTGACAACATTAAAAGGACAGTTCATTTTCTTCTCTCGAGCAATATCGGGGAGATTATTACAGTGCTCACAGCATTTTTGCTCCATCTTCCAACCCCGCTTTTAGCCATTCAGTTGTTGTGGGTCAACCTTGTAACAGATTCTCTTCCAGCTTTAGCGCTCGGGGTAGAACCAGTTGACGAAGATATTATGAAACGGAAACCGGATCATCCTAAAAAAAGTTTGTTTTCCGATGGGATGGGATATAACATCGCGGTGGAAGGTTGTTTTATCGGTGCAATTTCCATGCTTGCGTTTACGATTGGACGGGTATTTTTTGATACAGGCGATGTACCGGTTATCGGAAGAACAATGGCGTTTGCTGTTTTAAGCCTTTGTCAACTTGTTCATGCGTTTAATGTCAGAAGCGATAAATCGATTCTTGAGACAGGAATTTTTGGAAATATGAAGATGATCTATTCGTTTGTCGTCTGCGTGACTTTACAAGTATTTGTAATCTCGATCCCGGTGGTATCTGCGGTATTCAAAACAGCGCATTTAAATGGGATTCAGTGGACAGTTGTCGCAGCGCTCTCGCTTTCTCCGCTTATTATTGTAGAAATAGAAAAACGAATCGCAAAGTGGAAGAAGCAAAGAAGTTCACAAGAGTATCAAACGGTGCTAACGCAGCACAGCGAGTTTTAAAACAATTGCGGACTGCATTTTTTAAATAAAAAAAGACATTCTGTGCTAAATGATTGGCATAGAATGTCTTTTTGGTTGAGAAAGAGAATATTACATGATAAAAATTCTATGAGAATAATAGATGAAAGTATGTGTGGAAATATGATATAATAACCTTGAGCAATAATAGCTAAACTGAAGATTTAGATTATTGCGGAGAGCATGGAATCATGCAGCATCTGATTTCAAAGGTCAAATGCCAGAGGTGAGGATACTTTGCGGCCCGCTCATGGTATAATATCGGCAGAGAGGCTTTAACGTAGGCGTTTTTGCGAATTTGTACCTGCCTAGTTTGGTAGCAGAAGGGAGCTTGCGTGATTTGGATACCGCAGATGTGGTATTATATTGTAAAAGATGTAGTTAAGAGGAGTAAAATTGTGTTTCGAGAGTTGTCAGTGCTTGAGCAAATATTAATTCAACTGATTGGGATGGGAGCTTGGAGCCTTGTTTGCTTTGTACTATGTGTTAAAATCCCGGTTTCTTATTTTGATGAAAAAAAGAAGCGGTATCAGCCACTTCCATTTGAACGCAATGGAAAATGGTACAGCGATAAACTACGCATCAATAAATGGAAGGATCTGCTTCCGCAACATATTGGGAAAGATGGATTTTCAAAGGAACGTCTAACGAGTTTATCGGTGGAGTACCTCGATGATTTTATCTTGGAGACATGCAGAGGAGAATGGGATCATAGTGGATGCTGTTTGTATGCAATAATAGCGGTTTTACTTACGCCAACTCCTATCGGTATTCTATTCGCACTGCTTACGCTTTTAATCAATTTGCCGTTTTTTGCGATTCAAAGATACAATCGTTTTCGGCTTCAAATACTGAAAAAACGGCTTGTGCGGTAGACGATTAGAAAAAATGAACATCAAACAGAAAACTTAAAGGAAGATAACGCTATTCAATTTGATATGGAGGAAAGATGTGACACGTTTTTTTATTGATAAGATAGATGGACAAGCCCATTTGATCACAGGGTCGGATGCAGCGCATATTGTAAGATCGCTTCGTATGCGCGTTTCCGAGGAATTGACACTTTGCGATAACAATCAAACGGAGTATCGTGCAGCAATAGAACAGATCTCAGAGC
>CAKSKO010000074.1 GCA_934465125.1 uncultured Eubacteriales bacterium | reverse complement strand
CATCTGTAGGCAATAGAATAGATCGATACAAAAATCCTGTTGCGACCTAACTGTATCTTCTATTTTTTCGTTAAAATAGATGCGCCTTTTGACGCAACGGTGACTTGCAGCTGTCCGCCCTGCGCAGCAACTTCCTCCGGGTAATGCAGATAGTCATAGTAAATTCCATCTCTGGCCGGAAACGATAGCGTTTCACTTTGATCAGAAAGATTCAGCGCAATATAGACAGTCTGCTCCCCTTCTGAACGGCAAAAAATAAACTGCTGATTTTTTATGACGATCTGCTCATATCTTCCAGTTTGCAGTGGGATAAACTGTTTTCGAATCTTTGAAAGATTCTTAATATGCCGATAAATGTGATCATCCTTTTCACTGTCTGATTCGAGGGTCAAACTGGGCCGAAGAATCCAGTCGGAACCTTGTTCCTTTTTTCCTCTGATTCCCCATTCACTCCCGTAATAAATTGATGGAACTCCCGGCATCGTGAACAAGAGGGTATAGACGTTATCAATATCTTGTGGACTTATTAAAATGCTCGCTATCCTTGTGACGTCGTGGTTATCGACAAAATTATAGGTACAGATGTCCCGATAAATTCCGCCGGATCCAAATTGTCGGTTTAGAGAATGTGCAATCTCGAAATAATTTTTCGTATTATGTGACGAATAAATCCCCTTATAACATTCGTAGTTCGTCGCGCTATCGAGCATACCCGGACGCGCAAAGCGCGAATAGTCTCCATGAATTAGTTCGCCCATCAGCCAGAAATCTGGTTTCTTTGATTTTGTAAACTGATTGAGTGTTCTGATAAATTCCATCGTCAGGCAATTTGCGACGTCGAGCCGCAGACCGTCGATTTCAAATTCATCCATCCACATCGAAACTGCTCCTAAAAGATGTTCTGTTACTTCAGGATGGTTGAGGTTGAGTTTTACAAGATCATAATGACCTTCCCACGCTTCATACCAGAAGGGATCTCCCATCGGACTATCTCCACCAAAATTCAAGTTCTGAAACCAGGAACAGTATTTCGAATCTCTTCCGTTTCGCTTAACATCCTCAAACGCCCAAAATTCTCTTCCAACATGATTGAATACCCCGTCTAAAATTACACGGATCCCATTGTCGTGGAGCGCTTTGACTACGTTTTTAAGCGATTCATTCGTCCCGAGCCGCTCATCTACTCTATAGTAATCCTTTGTATCGTAGCCGTGTTCTGTTGATGAGAAAACTGGACCAAGATATACCGCATTCACCCCTAAGTCAAGCAGATGTGGGATCCAGTCGATCACCTTCTCGATCCTCGGTTCTACTTTCGAGTCGTTCTGATGCGGCGCTCCGCAAAATCCCAACGGATAGATATGATAAAAAACTGATTGATTCACCCAGTTTGCCATAATTTCTCCTCCTGTTGTATTCTGTTCCTATTTTGGTTTTAATACCCTTTTTTATAAGTGGGAGAAGTTTCCTGCCCTTTAACCGACCACGATTGGCATTTGAAGCGGCACCATACAGATATACATTTGTCCCGGCATCAGTTTTAGCTCTTTTCCGTCGGACGTTTGATAAGAAATCGGCGCGCTCGCTGATTTCTTCGACCACCTGATATCGACCGCCTTTCCGCCATTTAAGTATTTTCCACTTCCGCTTCCTCCAACAAGGTCCATGCCCATATGGCCTTCGGAATCGACTTCATACGATCTAACAGATAGGAGCAGAACATTTTGTTTGGAGTTTTGGACGTTCTGATTTGCGTCCATCTGTTTTTCGCCGAACTGTGAAACAAGATATGTTTTCTTCAGTTCATCATACGTAAACGTAGTCGTTTTGTAGTTTGAAAATGTTACCGTCACCTTTTTTGCTTCTATTCCGTTTTTGACGGAGGAATCTTTCGAGAATTCTGGCTGGTATTTATAGCTCGATTTCATTTTAGTTCTGGTTCCCTCTTTTTGGATCCCGTCTACAAGCTTATTGCCCGATGTGACGGCGCTGTGTTCATACCCCAGGTTGTTTCTGCGCGTCTGATCGCGCCAGAACATGTCGCTATATGCCCCCAAGTCAAACTCATCGACTGCGCCGTTTCTCATCATTCTATCGGCTTCCTCACTTCCGCCGATGTGCATATAGATTGCGTCGAGCCCGCTTGCAAGATTAATAAAGTCGGGTCTTGCGCTTCTGATGCTTCCGATCATTTCAATGTCTCTTGGGTTCTGGAAGACCGCCATAATCCTTGTAATCCCACCCTCCACTAAGCATTCATACATCAAATCCGCCTGCGAGACACCCAAAAGGGGCTGCGCCTGCTCGATATTATTGATCATCACTGCGATTGGGCGATCTTTCTGATAGTTTTTATCCATGGATAGTCCTGTCAGGGGATTTTCCACGCCCCCCTTTGGCAACTCATCTTCCGGTACTACTTGAATCGTTGAAGTGAGCGAGGAGTTTTCATCTGATATTTCTTCTTTCTTCGCGCAGCCTGTGAAGATTATCGTGGTACAAATGGCAAAAAGCAACGCGATACTTGTTATCCTGATCATTCGTTTCATCCCAATTCCTCCCAATTTCTATCTATCTCGTTTGCGATTGAGTCACTCTCCTCGCAGCAGTTTTCTCTGATTATTTTGTATTTCATTTTATTATACCTAATTTTATTACTTTCATCAAATTTTAAATCTCGTATCATTCTCTTTTTCCTATCATATGAAATATACCGTTTATTTGATCTTTTCTTGTTTGTATTCTCCCCAGAAATTGCATGATTGTTTTTGACACGTTATAATGGTTCTAGTTTTATAAAATATCGTTACTTTATCATCGTAAGGAGGAAGCAGATGGAGTATAGAATCGTTCCGTCAGATGAGGTAAAATCGGCGGTCAAATCACTTTTGCTTCGTTGTAATTTTTGTATCCCTGAAGACGTCAGGGATGCGCTCGCAGCTGCAAAAAAATTAGAAACCTCTTCGCTTGCAATCGACGTTCTCGATCAGCTTCTGGAAAATAACCGGATTGCACAACAGGAACAAATTTCGATTTGTCAGGACGCTGGAATGGCTGTTTTATTTGTTGAATACGGTGACCGCGTGGTCATCAGTGGGGAAAGCTTTTCAGAGGCGTTAGAAAATGGGGTGAGGGAAGCATACATAGAAGGATACCTTCGAAAATCCGTTGTCTCAGATCCAGTTTTTAACAGAAGCAATACAAATGACAATACGCCTGCGATTGTCCATACAGAAATTGTCCCCGGGACGAGTCTGCGCATTACGGCTGGATGCAAAGGGTTTGGCAGCGAAAATATGTCGAAAATCGAGATGCTTTCTCCGGCTGACGGGATTGAGGGAATCAAAAAATTTGTGATCGATACAGTCAGAAAAGCAGGACCAAACCCATGTCCGCCAATTATCGTCGGTGTTGGAATCGGAGGAACGTTCGAAAAAGCGGCGCTGCTTTCTAAAAAGGCGACGTTCCGGGCGGTGGGGACAAGTCACTCAGAAAATCAATACGCAGCGCTCGAAAAGGAATTGTTAAAGAAAATCAACCGATTGGGAATCGGGCCCGCGGGCCTTTGTGGAAAAACAACAGCGCTTTGCGTCAATGTTGAAACGTTTCCTACCCATATTGCGGGACTTCCTGTTGCTGTGAATATCTGTTGCCATGCTGCGCGGCACCATCAGATTGTCATTTAACAACTTTTTTTCTTCGAACAATTTGTTTTCTGAAAGGAAGGAGAGATTATTTGCGAGAGATCTATTTACCTCTGATAAACAGAGATATTGATACCCTGCGCGCCGGCGACCGCGTTTTACTAACAGGAAGCATTTTAACAGCGCGCGACGCTGCGCACAAGCGGCTTTTTACTCGTATTCAAAACAACGATCCGTTGCCATTTGAAACGAAAGGAGAGGTCATCTATTATGTCGGTCCTGCACCAGCAAAGCCGGGCCGAGCTGTCGGGCCGGCGGGACCAACATCAAGTTATCGGATGGACCCCTATACGCCGGCCCTTTTGGATCGCGGCCTCAAAGGGATGATCGGAAAGGGAATGCGATCAAGGACTGTAATTGAGTCGATCCAAAAAAATCACGCGGTATATTTTGTCGCGATCGGCGGCGCGGCGGCGCTTCTTTCCCGCTGTATTATTGCGTCAACGCCCGTATGCTACGACGATTTAGGAACCGAGGCGGTTTGTCGGTTTGAGATTGTTAAATTTCCTGTAATTGTTGCAGTCGATTGCCTAGGAAATAATTTATACGATTCAATCAAAGAACTCTGATTTTCTTTGGCAAAGTTTTTTCGTTCTTTTGTCCAAACACTAAACAGTTGACCTTACAACATATAAATGGGGCACGGAAGAAATTTACTTCACCGTGCCCCTATTTTTGTCATGTTTGGAAGCATCCTCTATTTTTGTTCGATCACCACAATCGAGAGCTCTTCGAGCTGCTTTTGATCAACAGTTCCAGGCGCCGCTGTCATCAATTCTCCGGAGCTCGCTACCTTCGGGAATGCAATGACGTCGCGAATGCTTTCGCAACCGGTCATCAACATCACAAGCCTGTCTAGTCCAAACGCCATACCTCCATGAGGTGGCGCGCCGTAGCGGAAAGCGTCGATTAAAAATCCGAATCGCTCTTCTGCTTCTCTCTCTGAAAATCCGAGCGCTGAAAGCATCCGTTTCTGAAGCTCTGGGTTATTGATTCTAATCGATCCGCCACCGACCTCATTGCCGTTCAAGACAAGATCATATGCCATCGCGCGAACAGATCCCGGATCAGATTCGAGTTTAGAAAGATCCTCTTCTGCCGGATGGGTGAATGGATGATGTTTTGCAACAAAACGGTTTTCTTCTTCATCGAACTCAAAGAGAGGAAAATCTGTTACCCATAAAACCGCTGGTTTGTCTTTCTCGATCAAATCAAGTTTCTTTGCTAGGAAACAGCGAAGCGCACCTAAACTGTCGAATACAACGCTGTTTTTCTCACTCGCAACAATAAAAAGCAAGTCTCCGTTTTGTGCACCCAGTTTCCCCCGAAGCGCGGTGACTTCTTCTTCTGATAAAAACTTTTCAAACGAAGAAGAAGAGGTTCCATCTTCTGAAATCTTCGTAAACGCAAGTCCTTTTGCTCCGTAGTCCTTAACAAAATCAGATAGTTTATCAATCTCTTTTCTAGTCATTCTAGAAGCGCCGCCGACCACATTGATCCCTCGGACAGAACCCCCGCCGGCAATCGCCGACGAGAATACTCGGAATCCTGTTTGTTTTAATATGCCGCTTAAGTCGACAAGCTCCATCGAGAACCGAAGATCCGGCTTATCGGAACCGAATCGTCTCATCGCTTCGCTGTACGGCATCCTTTGGAACGTTTCCGGCAGTGTAATCCCGAGCACCTCGCGGTAGACACGCTTTAAAAATCCTTCTGCGACTTTCATCACATCTTCCTGATCTACAAACGACATCTCAAGGTCTATCTGTGTAAACTCCGGCTGCCGGTCGGCACGCAAATCTTCGTCTCTAAAACAGCGCGCGATTTGCATATATCGATCAAACCCAGCGAGCATCGTGAGCTGTTTATAGAGTTGTGGGGACTGTGGCAGTGCAAAAAAATGTCCCGGAAACACCCTCGACGGTACAAGGTAATCCCTCGCTCCCTCCGGCGTCGACTTGATAAGAATCGGCGTTTCGATTTCTAAAAAGCCGTTGTCATCAAAATAATCTCTTGCCACCTTGACAATCTTATGACGAGCAACAATCTTATCCTGAACATCTTCGCGTCGAAGATCAAGGTAGCGGTATTTTAATCTCAATTCGTCCTTTGCCTTAACATCGTCCTCAACGACGAAAGGTGTCGTGTCCGCCTTGGCGAGTATCCTAAGCTCGGTAATCTTAACTTCGATCTCGCCTGTGGGAATGTTCTCGTTCACCGCACCGCCGCGCTTTTGAACAATGCCTTTTGCGGCAAGCACATATTCAAGCTTGACGGAGGCCGCCTTCTCGGCGATCTCGGGCGAGGAGTCGTCCGCGAAAAGCTGAACAATTCCGCTTCTGTCGCGAAGGTCGATAAATTTAAGTGAGCCCAAATCTCTCACCTTGCCTGCCCAGCCCATAACGG
>CAKSKO010000073.1 GCA_934465125.1 uncultured Eubacteriales bacterium | reverse complement strand
CGAGAAGGGGCTGTCATCGGCGAAACAGTGTGTGAGATATTCGGAATCAGCTTAGGAAAATGTTTTTCAATCATAGAGACGAAAGCGGGGCAGCAGGAAGTTGTCATTTTTTCCCCTTTTTCTGCAACATCTTTTAACTCTTGTGCCTCATGCTGAGCGACTGCGTCGGCACCGAGAGAAACTTCAAATGATCCATCAAATCCTAACAGACGAAGCCCTTGTTTAAGCATACCGACCGTAACTTCATCAAATTGCCCCTCGATCGCTGGCGCGAATACAGCGAAAACTTGATTTCTACCTTTGATTGCCGCAATAACATCAGTGATATAAGAAGTGTCCGAAATCGCACCGAACGGGCAAGCAGTCGTGCAGGCCCCGCATCCGATGCAGCGATCATATTTGATGCAAGCCTGTTTGCTTTCATCCATCGCGATTGCGTCGACCGGACAAGAACGCAAACAAGGGCGCATCGTATCAGAAATTGCATTATAAGGGCACGCTGAAGCGCAGCGGCCGCACTCCTTACATTTTGCGGGATCGATATAAGCGCCCTTGCCGGTAACAGAGATTGCACCAAATGGACATGCTGAAACACATTTTTTTGCCATGCAGCGCTGACAATTTTCTGTTACTGTAAACCGATTGATTGGGCATCCTTCACACGCCGCCGGCAGTACTGTAACAGCCCCTGATTCTGTATTGCTGGGGAGCGTTTTTCCACACCCAACAATACAACGTTCTCTGATAATCTCTCTTTCTTTATAAACACAGCACCGAAATCTCGCAGCTTTTCCTGGGATGATTTCATAGGGGATTGAGTCGATTTTTTCGGATAGTTCGCCGGAAAAGGAAAGTTCTGCGATTTTTCTTAATACTTCAAATTTCATTTGTTTTGCGTCATTATCGTAAAGCATTCGATCGTTGCCTCCTAGTCATTGTTGTCTTTCTCTTCTTTTCGTAAAATGAGAGGGATTAATAATAGTTTTTTTGCACTTGTTTCCCAAACCTCACCATTAGCAAGCAAAGCTCATCGATCAATTTTCGTTTAATACTCAAATCAGCTGGAAGCCCTGGGTTTTGATGGGCAGGATTGATCGCAGTTCCAATATACAAACGAAGCTCTGTACAGTTTTCCAGCAGAAGCTTTGAAAGCATTGCTGCGCCATTTTCTTCGTCAAGCTTCTGAAAATAAGAGGCGTCTGATGAGTCCGCGGCGTATTCCTTTAAAATCTCAACAACACGGCTAAGGGTGAGAACGCCTTCTGTTACTAGATCAATTCCCTCAATATTGGCAATGGGGGGAATATCCGGATCAAAATAATCAAGGGTAGTTTCTACTTTACGGTTTAAAACCCTTGCAACGATATTTGCACTGCTTCCTCCGCAGACTACCTTTTTTCCGGAAGAGGTCATAAAATCGCGGACGATTTTATCGTCGTCGCATTTGTTTTTTGGCGGTCCGGATAATAAATTTACAACACATTTTGGAGTAATACGCGCGACAAAAACGGTAGAATCATCTCCTGGTTTTTCCATATAAAGTTCATTGACAGCCTGTGACAAAGATGCTGCGATTCTTGATGCAGAAGTGAATTTTAGGCTGTCTTTCGCGATCCATGCGGCTACGTTATTCCATGTCCACCCAAAATTTAAAAGTGTCCCAACGCCGGCAAACACAATTCCATCGCTAATCAGACTCAATACATCTCCAGGGGCAACAGTGAACCGTGTTTCATAAACGGTTTTTCCTGCATATTCCTTGTATTCAGAATTTAAATCCATGATTTGTCCATCGCGAATCAAAATACATGCAGGGTTATCAAATTCTACAAGATACGCTTCGCCGTTATCAAAGATCTGGATGATACTAAAAGTGGAATAGGCAAGCTTTCTGACGCTGCAGGTTGGTAGGGTACTGACAATCGTCTCAACAGCTTCTCTGACATCAGCTCCCTCATTCAGCATGGTCGAAATAATGGTAGTAGTTAAGGTAGCTAAGATGTTTGCCTTCACTCCGCTTCCGAGCCCATCTGCTAGCACACAGATAACAGAATTCTCCGTCCGTCTGATGATTACTTTATCCCCGCATAACTCTTCACCGTGTTTATTTAAAGAGCGATAAGCGGTATCTACAGATAACTTCATAGTTCATCACCATCAAATACGATCATATTTTTTAACTTTGTTAAAGTAACTTTTGTCTCAGCGGTTGTTTCGCCCAACAGGCTCGCGATTTGCTGCGCGGCTACCATTTGTTTGTCAATCACCTTTTGTGCCATTTCCATCGTCTCAACGCGCAGTGCGTACTGTTTCTCAAGCTCCTTTTCTTCGTCTGTAATGTCTTTAAAAATTCCCATCGCAACATTTTGATGTTCGATATAAATGATGCTTTGTAGTGTTGTTATATTGTATTCTTTATAATGAACCTTCTTATCAGTGATCGATTGTTTTTCGTCAAACACAAATTGAAAATCAGAGATATCAATCAGCTCATAAAGGAAGCTTTCCAACGCTTCTCTTCGGCTAATCTGAAAACAGTTTTCCGCCGCAGTGTTAAATTCTAAAATTTTCATATCACTATCCACGATAATGGTAATATTCGGGGTTTCTGAGAGGACGTAATTAGAAAGCGATTCCGCCCGCTCCTTCATATAGGGAATACACATCGTAAGCTCCGCTCTATTTTGATACACAGCAATCGCTTTTTCTCGGCAGGACGAATATCCACACGCACCGCAGTTGAGTTCTTGCTCTTCGGAGTCTTTTCCGATTTTTGAGAGAATTGATCGGATTGTTTCTTCATCCGGGATTGGTTCTTTAGAGGAACGGTCGAAAAATTTCTTAGAAAGGGAAACTTCCTGATCGGTTCCAGGGTAAGACGGACTTTTTTTGTTCGCATACTCTTCGACAGATAACCTGCTTTGAAATCTTGAAACGCCGTCTTTCACCCGAGCGAGACCGCCGATACATCCGCCTTTGCAGGCATTGAGTTCAATCAAGCAATGGTCAATTTCGCCGCACTGTATCGCTTCAAACAGTGCTTTGCATTCTTCGGTTCCGTCGACACTCATCAAACGGTAGTTGTTTGTATCGCCTTTGGATGCAATCGAAGTGAGAATCCCGTCTGTAACAGGATACATCCTTAAAATTTCAGAGTCCGCATTAAAAAATGGTTCCGGATCGCAGTCCGAGACAAGAATATTTTCTTCCTTTAGCCACATATCCAGATCATCAAATGTCAGGACAGCGTCAACTTCTGTGCTGTGGCGCATATCAGTAGCCTCATCCTTTTTTGAGATGCATGGACCGCAAAATACCACCTTGGTATCTTTAGGAAGGCGGTCTTTTAAAAGTCTAGCATGAGCAATCATAGGGGAGACAACAGGAGCCATGTATGAAATAATAGAAGGATAGTAATATTCTATGAAAAGATTGATAGAAGGACAGCAAGTAGTAATGATATTTTTCATGGTACCGCTTTGCATCAGTTCATGGTACTGGTTTGTAACATAAGCTGCGCCTTCCGCCGTTTCAGAGACACCGGTGAAACCAAGCTTTTTCACCGCTGATACAATCCCAAGAGGAGATTTTAAATCAAAGGAACCTATGTATGACGGTGCGATTGACATCACGACCGGCTGATTTGTAGTTACCCATTCCTTGACCTTTTCTAAATCGCTCGAAACCGTTTTTGCATTTTGCGGACATTCCGATAAACATCTACCACATAAAATGCAGAAATCATCAATGATTTTTGCTTGTTCCTGTTCTACCCGAATCGATTTAACAGGGCAGACCTTTACGCATTTATAACAATTTTTACAATTCGCTTTTTTCAGTCCAATGATACTCATTTTGCTAGCCTCCCCATTATTTCTCGATGAAAAAACTGCTCTGCATCAGCCGAACTGACAGCAAATTTTTGCTGGTCAATGCTAACACAAACTCCGCCGGTACACAATCCCATACAAAAAGAACCCTTTAATGTTACTTGATCTGTTAGGCCATTTAAAGAGATGAGTCGTTCAAAAATCTTAATGACATCCCTTGAACCCTTTAAATGACAAGAGCTTCCGATGCAAATCGTAACTTCCAATTTATTCACTCCCTAGTATTTCCAATTTAAAAGGAAAAGCTTGTTAAAGTTTTAACAATTTTTACTATACCAATTGTAACATCAACAAACTAAAAAAACAAGGATTTTTTTTCAGTTTTCTTTAATAGTTTTTGTAAGCAAAAAGCAGCGTGCTGAATCACATCAGCATGCTGCTAGAAATATTGTAAATGAGACTATTGTGGAAGCAGTCCCATAACAAAAATAATTAAAATTAAAATAGGTGCAACGTATTTAATAATAATCGAAAAAACTTTTTTTAATTTAAACCCTTTTGCTCCACATTCAATTTCCTCTGCGAGAGGTTCGGTTCCTAAGACATATCCCACGAAGATACACATCAGCATTGCAGCGATAGGCATTAGAATCTTGTCTGTCAAAAATCCCATTGCATCAAACAAAGTTAGGCCGAAAATATGAATGTGCTCTAACCTTCCCATAGAGAGGGAAACAAAAATACCGATTACCGCCATGATGGAAGCCATCAACAATGTTGCTTTTTTTCGTTTCCATCCAAAATTATCAATAAAGAATGCGGCAACAACCTCTAATAAAGCCATAGCGGAGGTTGCAGCGGCAAAAAAAACTAAGATAAAAAATAGAAGACCGAAAATTGCTCCAAATGGCATCGATTCAAAAACAGCTGGTAGTGTTTCAAAAATTAAACCAGGTCCTGAGGTGGGTTTAAATCCAAAAGCAAATACTGCCGGCAAAACAGTAAGGCCGGAAAAGATCGCTATTAGAGTATCGGCTCCAACGATAAAAACTGTATTTTTTTGAAGGTTAGAATCTTTTTTTAAATAGCTACCATATGTGATCGTAATTCCAAGTCCGAGGCTTAGGCTAAAGAAGACTTGTCCCATCGCCGATGCGATCGTGTTTGCTAAATGGCTAAAAGAGTTAAATATTTCAAGATTCGGAATAAATAAAAATTTTAATCCCTCCACTGCACCGTCTAACGTTACAGAACGGATTGCTATAATAATAATCAAAATAAATAAGCCAGGAAGCATGATTTTACTTGCTTGTTCAATCCCTTTTACAACGCCGCCAAGGATAATAACCGCGCAGATTCCCATGAAAATCAAATGCCATACCGCTGGTTCTACTGGATTTTTAATAAATTCTTGAAAGTATCCAGGTTTAGAAGCGCCAAAATTTGCGCCGGTTAAATAAGTGAAAATGTACTTTAATACCCATCCACCAACAACGCTGTAATAAGACAAAATAATAAAGGAGCAAAGGACTCCAATTCCTCCAACAAATGCCCAATTTTTATTTAAAGATTTATAGGCTCCAACGGTACTCAGTTTTGTTTTTCGTCCAATTGCCATTTCGGCTAAAATAATCGGAACCCCTAAAATCAGTGTGAAAACGATAAAGAGAAGAAAGAATAGTCCTCCACCGTTATTGCCTGCAACGTAAGGGAATTTCCATAGATTTCCTAACCCGATCGCTGATCCTGCCGCTGCTAAGATAAAGCCTAGCGATGAAGTGAAGTTACCGCGTTTTTGAGACATATGAGTTTACTCCTTTTACTTAATTTAAAAACAAAAATATGTTTTAGTCTAACAGAAGTTTAATAATTTGTCAAAAAAATATCAATAACTACCTCATTTATATAATTTTTTGAAAAAAAGTTCTGCTGTTACTAAACAGCAGAACTTTTTCTTTTTTTAAAGTAAAATTATGCTTTGTTTTTGCCCGAACAAGATTCTGCAAACAACGAAATTCCAGCAACAACCAAATAAATACCAATCATTACCGCGATTGCCCAGTTCATCGCAAATGGGGCGATGATAAAGAATACTGCTAAAATGATATCAAGAATTCCACTTGCAATTAATAAACCAGTTCCGGATTCACCATTTTTTTTCATACTAGAAGAAAGAGAGAGTAAATTAATTCCATCGGAAATCGTAAGAACGGCAAACAAGAAGGAGAATGTAACCATGGTTACAAGAGGACTAGAGAAAAGGTATAACGCTCCCAACAACATCAAGATAATGCCGTTTGCCAAGGTCCAGCCATATCTGTCGTCTTTTGGCGTACAGAAATACTTAATGATTAAATAAATTCCAACGATAACCAAAGCTGCAGTTGCTGCGTATTCAAGC
>CAKSKO010000072.1 GCA_934465125.1 uncultured Eubacteriales bacterium | reverse complement strand
ACCCCCCAAAAGCAAATCAATCCAACTACTGCTGCAGCTATAATCAGCAAAATATTCTTCGACAGAATCTTCCAGACTCTTTCTAGAGATAGTTCCATATCTACACTCCTTCAAATTTTTGCATATCCGTTTCTGAATTCTGATCTATTCTAAAAAATCTCAAACGCAAAGGGTTTCATATAGAAAATCATCAAAATGTTCACTCAACAGATGATAAAACACCTGCATCGTTTAAAAACAATACTTAGCGTTTCCTATGTTGATCCCATTCATTTTTTATAAATATAACTACCATTAAATATTTTTAAGATAACAACAAGAACATCAGCCTCAGAACGACTCTAATACTTATTATATAATTAATCTCTTGTTTTTTCAACATATTTTTATAAAATATGTTCAAATGGAAAAAACTCCGCGCTATACATTACAAAGAAATGGATTCTATTTCGGTCATCCATTCTGTGAAACAAGCATCGCTCGGCATACGAAAATCCCCTCGGGGTGATAGCGTAACACTCCCGACCTTTGGTCCATCCGGCAGACAGGAACGCTTAAACTGCTGTGTAAAGAACCGACGAAAAAATACTGTAAGCCAATGTTTTATCTCCTTTTTTTCATAAATTCCATCAAATGCTATGCTTGCTAGACGAAAAATTTTCTTCGGCGTAAACCCAAATCGGATAAAATAGAATAAATAGAAATCATGTAGGTCATAGGGGCCTACCAGTTCTTCTGTTTTTTGCGAAATACCGTTTTTGTCTGGGGGGAGCAATTCAGGGCTTACTGGTGTATCTAGGATATCAAATAGAATCTCCTTTTTGTTCCCGGATGCTTGATTTGCTTCAAATAAAACCAAGTGTTTTACTAGCGTTTTCGGGATAGAACAATTTACAGAGTACATCGACATATGATCCCCGTTATAAGTAGCCCATCCTAGCGCAAGCTCGGAAAGGTCTCCGGTTCCTACTACAAGCCCATTTCTCTGATTCGCAAGATCCATCAGTACCTGTGTGCGTTCTCGTGCTTGTGCGTTCTCATACGTTGCGTCATGGACGGTTTCATCTTGGGAGATTGCGCGAAAATGCTCCCTTACAGAATCCGCTATTGGTATTTCTAAAAGAGTAACACCGCAGCACTCTGCCAATTTGATCGCATTTTCCCTCGTACGGGAGGTGGTGCCAAAGCATGGCATCGTTACAGCGATGATTCCTTTCTTAGAAAGACGTCCAATCTCAAAAGCACGTATGGTAACAAGTAGAGCCAAGGTAGAGTCAAGTCCTCCGGAAAGTCCCAAAATCACTGTTTCTATCTTTGTATGTTGCATCCGTTTCAAAAGACCAGTCGCTTGAATTGTTAAAATATCCTCGCAGCGATCATAAAGATTCTTGGGATCCGTTGGAACAAACGGAAGTCTTGAAAAGGATCGTGTTAGCTTTATTTCCTGACACGGTAGAGAAAAGAATATAGAGTGGACTGCTGTTTGTTCTATAAAGTTATTATTTCTTCGACGCTCAGCCACAATTCGCTGTAAATCAAGGTCTGCTGTAATGAAGCCTGTTGTAAATCGCTTAGATTCCGACAATAAAACGCCATTCTCCGCAATCAGATTATGCCCCGAAAAAACAAGGTCTGTCGTGGACTCACCTGTCCCTGCATCGGAATACAAATACGCCGAAAACAAGCGAGCAGATTGCCCCAAAACAAGCGTTCGTCGGTATTCGTCTTTTCCAACCGTTTCGGAGCTGGCAGATAAGTTCACAACCACTGTTGCTCCGCATTTTACCAAATCACACGATGGAGGATTTGTTACCCAGAGGTCCTCACAAACCTCGACCCCAAACCGGAACTCAGGAAACGTATTGCAGCAAAATAATAGTTCACTTCCAAACGGGATCTCTTCTCCATAAAAGGAAATCGTTTGGTAATCTGACCCTTTTGTAAAAAATCTTAACTCATGAAATTCACCATAATTTGGAATATTTTGTTTCGGGATAAACCCTAAAACTTTTCCATGGTATACTACTGCAGCCGTATTATAAAGTGCTCCTCCATATTCAAGAGGCAGTCCCACTATAGAAATTATATTTAACTGTTTGGTCTGCTCTGCAACAGATAAAAGTGTTTTCTTTGCTGCTTGCAGAAGTGTCTTTTGAAAAAAAAGATCCTGGCAAGTATAAGCTGTTATAGATAATTCCGGAAAAACGATCAACGAAACGCCTTTTTCTTCCGCTTCTTTTATGAATTCTATAATTCGCTCCCCATTATACGTACAATCCGCAACCTTTACCTCCGGTGTAGCGCTCGCTACACGTAAAAAACCATCCTTCATTATTGCTCCTCCCAAAACAATTTCTCTTTATTATACCCTAATCCTTGCGCTTTACGTTTCTCTAGCAATTTTAAAAAATTTTATTAAAGTTATGTTTACACTCATTTCTATTTTTATATACTGAAACAAAATAAGTCAAGCACAAAACTCATGTAATCGTTTTTGCACTTGACATTCGCTTCATAAAAATAATTTATGATAAAAAGGATTCCGTCTCGCCTGCTACTATATTTTAGGTAGTTGATAGGCTAATTTTTGAGACGGCAGTTAATCCCCCTTTGTTCAATCTCATAGTCGATTAAATTCCTGAAAACACCCCTCCGGAATAAGCAACGCCCTTATTTTCTCACCGCACCTTAGGCTATATCTAATCGCAGATTCTATCGAAACAGCCCGGTCATCTGGAATCTTATCTAAAAATTCCGGTTCTATGATATACAAACCAGTGTCGACAAAAAAGGTAAACTGAGGATGTGGGTGAATAGCGCTGATGATCCCTTCTCGATCAAGCTCTACCGTATCATAAGGAATCCCTAAATTCTTTATCGCACAAATCATCGTTACCAGGTGATCTTCACTCTTATGTTTTTCTAAAATTTCATCATACCGCGCATTGATAATAGTATCTCTCGCGGAAACGAAAAAGGTTTCATTGATCTTCCCCTTTAATTGTCGTAGCGAGGCACCAGTCCCAAGTGAAAAAACATCTTCAATATGCATGGCGGCTGCTTTTGAAGATGTAAAAGAAGCTACCTTCCGCTGTTTTTCTCCCATCATGATAAAAAATTCATTGCATCCAAAACTTAAAAATCTCTCTATTATTTTGTCAACCCTATCTTGCTGAAAATCACCAGTTTCCCGAGTAGTGAATACAACAGGAATTTTTAAAGAATCGTAGTTGCGCAACTGTTTTCCATCTGAAAGCAAAATAGAAAAAATCTTTTTTTGATGATCACTCACCACAACAGCGCTTGTCTTCTTATTTTTGAATAGCTCCTCTGCTTGAAACTGTTGATCAATAGAAACCGTCTCCGGGCAAAGATTTGCGGCTAAAAGCACATTATCCTGCAAAGAACCTCCCTTTAAAAGATGTTTCCTAATTTCTTGATCCTGTATGGACGCCAATAATTTTTCTTGTTCACAAATAAAAACAATTCCATATCCATTTCGATCTAATTTTTGCATCGCTTCCAACACGGAACACTCTTTTTCTATTATAAATGATTTTAGATTCATAAAGCATCCTCTTTTTCCTCTAAAATTTATAAAAAGCCTCGATCATTATCGGAGCAGCTATATTTTATTGCCTTTTTCTTTTACATAAGTCATCGAATATCCTAAAATCAACCAAAACATTACCACCATAAAGGTAATTTCGGATAAAATTGTTTTTTCAAAAAGACTGTAAATACAATATGCCACCACCATAGCAAAAAGGCATGGAAATATTCCGGAATCCTCTTTGAAATCCTTCTGAAACAATGAACGGCACATGTCAATAGCCACTAAAATAGACAGGGCAATAAAAATAAAAAATCCTACCATCCCCCATGAAACAAGAATCGTCACATATCCATTATGAAAATCTGAAAAAATTAATCCTCCCGGAATTAACCTTTCACCGTATTCTACAATATTCCCCCTACCAACACCCATAATCGGATGATACCGATACATTTGCATCGCCTGTTTTAACAGTGTAATCCTTCCACTGCTAACATCATAGTGTTCCCGACCAATTTCAACCGCTTCTGGCGCCGGACGATTATCATGAATCGGTTCCTCGCTTCGGTGTACATCATTAATTAAGGAAGCAATCCCATCCTGACAAATCCCTCTGAGTTCAAAAGAAAGGATTGTAAGCGTTAAACAGCACAACAGCAAAATACAGCTCTTTTTAAAAATTTCCTTAACAGGGATCTTATTTCTCTGCGAAAACAGATGGTAAAATAGAACCACCGTAATATAAATAATTAAAAATAGAAACGACGCATTGGAATCGGACAAAATTAACGCTGCAAAATTAAAAAAAACAGCAGTAACATAAAGAGCTTTTTTCTTCCCTGTTTTTTTCTCTTCCCCCGGTATTTTATCACTAATGAGCAGATGGCATCCAATGATCGCAAGAACTGATGAAAGTGCCAGTAAATTAGAATTTGTGTACAGACCAATAAAACGGTTATTAAAAATGCCCAACCAATACTCGCCGATATTTAATTGTACTTTCACCACAAATATGAGAAGCCCCAATATATTCAAAACTGTTGTCATCACAACAATTGCCTTTGAGATAACCGACATTTCTTTTTCTATCTTTTCCTTGCTTGTTTCTGCACTCATCCCATAAAAAATAAAAAAACAAATTGCTGTGTGATATACCGCAAGTAAGTTTGGAAGAAAATTATCTCCCATATGTAAAAAAGTAGTAACAAGACAGGAAAATAAAAATAATATCAATATTTTCCAATACTGAATTTTTACTATTTTTCGTTTTATAATAAAATTATGAATTAAAACAATGGTGCCCCACGTTAAAATAATACACCTAAAAACAAGAGATACACCTTCTAAAAAAACCAGCATTCCCAAAAATAGATCCAGTATATATGCAATCCTGAAATAGCTGGAATTAAATAAAATTTTAAGCGCCGATTCTTTCTTAGATTTCAGCAAATAAAAGCACCCACTTTTTTATAAAAGCTTTTGTACCGGCTATAGAAAACAAAATATATCCTCTTTTCTTAACATTACAATATCTCTTTTATTTCCTTTACAGCAGTTTAATCATTATAATAAAAAATCCCCTTTTCCATTTTCACAATACAAAAGCATAAAAGCTCGCAGCATCCGTTTGAAAAGCAGCGTTGGAAATTTTATCCATCTCGTTACCGCTTACTTTTTATGCAAGCACTGTTTGAATTGTTCTATTACATACTGCACTTCGTCATCGATCAGCAGAGTATGAAGCGGTAGTGTAATCTCATTCTCATACATATGAAAGGCATTAGGGTAATCTTTAATTGAAAATCCTAACTTTCGGTACGCAGTATGCATCGGAAGTGGTTTGTAATGCACGTTTACAGAAACTCCGTGATCTTCCATAAAAGCAATCATCTGATTTCGGAATGCTTCGCTCTTGCCGGTTAAACGCACCAAATAAAGGTGTCCGCTACTGATTCCACGTTCATTATAGTGGTCAAGAACAGTAACCTTTTCATTTTCAAGACCTTTATTATAGGCTTCTATGATCTCTCTGCGTCTTTTGAGCAGCTGCGGGTATCTTCTCAGCTGCACAAGTCCGATCGACGCCATGATGTCCGTCATATTACACTTATAAGCAGGTGATAAAATATCGTACTCCCAGTTTCCCTTTTGCGTTTTTTGTAATGCATCCTTTGACTGACCATGTAGTGAAAGTAACATGAACTGACGATAAATCTCCTCGTTGGAAAGTCCTTCTTTATCTGTCCATGTTACAGCTCCGCCTTCTGCTGTTGTTAAATTTTTCACCGCATGGAAGGAAAAACTTGTAAAATCTGCAACCGACCCACATCTTCTTCCATGATATGTTGCTCCAAACGCATGTGCTGCATCTGCTAATACAGTAATTCTACCGATTCTTTTTTGCAAATCAGTTGAGGGCGAAAATAAATGTTGTTTTTCTTTTATGATTTCAAATATCTTATCATAATCACACATTATCCCGCCTAGATCCACCGGGATAATTACTTTTGTTCTCTTGGTAATCGCTTGACGGAGTTTCTCTTCATCCATCTCAAACGACTCCGGCGCCGTATCCACCAATACAGGCGTCGCACCAACATGACAAATCACACTGCAAGACGCAGTGTACGTGTATGCGCTTGTGATAACTTCGTCTCCCGGGCCGACCCCTAGCAATCTAAGTGTTAGCTCCA
>CAKSKO010000071.1 GCA_934465125.1 uncultured Eubacteriales bacterium | reverse complement strand
CTGACAGCCAAAGGCGTAGAATTTATCTCACAGAAAGAGTCGATTGACACCTCCACCCCTACTGGAAAATTCATGCTGACCATCTTCGGTGCTGTGGCGGAATTGGAGCGAGAGTACATTCTGCAACGACAGAGAGAAGGCATCGCGATTGCAAAGGAAGCAGGCAAATACAAAGGCCGTCCACCCTCCGTTCCTCCAGATTTTGAACGGGTTGTCCATCTCTGGAAAGAGGGAGCGCTCACCGCGACTGAGGCCAGAAAACGGCTTGGGGTAAGCAAAGCGACTTTCTATCGGTGGACTAAAGGTTTATCCCTCTAACTTGTCGGTCCAAGGTATCTCTTACAAAGTTGCAAACATTTCTCAGTCATTTCTTTCTGAATAATTTGAGAACAGCGTAGTTGGAGCATCACTTCCACCAGCGCCAACCGAGGAGAGTCTTCTGTCTCATTCTCTTCTATATAAGACGTTAGCCACTCACTTCGGGATATTTCACCTTCTAACCAGTTTGTGATTTTCCGCTGAAACTGTGGGTCGAATAAACTGTATCCTATACCGCCATTAGAAAGAAATGCCAGCTCTTTATACTTCTTCACATCTTCCTTAGTAAGAAGCCTGTCCAGTTCCTTTTGAATTTTCCTGGAATCCGCCGATGGCTTATCATAAAAGAACCTATTAAATTCTGATGTTGAAATTTTATAGTTTGCATACTGAGGAAACATTGCAATGTCTGGAGAAAATGCATCCTCCAGCATTCTTTTTAAAAATATCATTCCACTTGAAAATTCTTGGCCATTGGGTAATTTCAGCTTTTCAAACTGATACTTTCTTCCAAATATATACAAACAGCAACACAAAAGTTCATCGTACGAATTCCGGTAATACAAATTACACCACTGCATCAAATCTTGATAAAATTCATGATGGCTTTTTTGAATACGCACAGCAGTAGGATGTTCGCAAAAAGAGATTGCTCCATCAAATTTTAACTTATCCGGATAAAAATGGTACTGTGTTCTTTTAAAAGCTCGGAAAGGCTTCCCCTTATTTGAAAAATGCTCCAAAAAATAATACGGTAACGCCCGCCTTACAAACTGGTTTCTTGGACCTCGACATAGTAAATCTATCGTCTTGGCAACGGGATGATTTCGATGTCGTCGTAACAGCTTTTCTTCGTTTCGTGTAAAGCAACCTGTATTCTTTGCATCAGAAAATAAAGACCTTGCCTCATCTATTGTCACAACATACCCAGTTTCAATGGAATTCATCGCATCGGATTCTACTTGGAAACCTTCCGTATCTGAATACCGCATAAACTCATTCAGCCAATCTTTGCGCAACAAGGCAAAGTCTTCTTTTCCATCTGAAGTCTTTCTCTCCATGAGTCGCCGGTACATGCGTTCCATAAAAAATATATATAATATACAGTTCTGTATCACTTTAAGTTGTTCAGAAATTTTCTCCCATTTTCTGGCAGAACTCTCAGCAACTTGTGACAAACAATACTTTCTATAGATTTCCATAAATTCAGTTACTTGGAACTCCCAACTTTCCAAAGGACCAGACCAAGGATCGCCAATCTCTATCCCATTATCTTTCCTTTGGGGAGAATAGTTTATATATTCATTTCTCCAAGAATCTATATAATTTCCAATTGCAATTAAAACATCCACAATAGCCTTGAGCTTGTTATGTTCATCTAAGAATTTTTCGGCACAAGGTAGTTGTGCATGAGAACACAAAATTTTTCTAGATATATCATTGTCAGAATATGTAGTGTAGTTGCTTGTATATTCTAAATCGCAAATTCTGAAATAGTTAATGCACTTTCTATCGAATGTTGTTCCAAAAACAAATCCTTGAACTGGGAGGGCTAAAGGAAGTACGTCTTTTAAAACTTTTCTCATTCCTTCTGGTGGCAAAAATTCATTTATATACATTAATTGTTCAAAAAATCTTATTGAATTATTGCAGCTTAACCGATATTCAATCTTTATCTCTTCATTTTGACTCGCTTGTTCATAAGCTGTACGAAGTATATTCTTGGTCTGTTGCATTAATTGTCCGCTTAGATTTTTAAATACTCCGTTATTGCATATACTAAAAAAATCAAATAACAAATTTGCTACTTTATCCTGATCCTGTAAAGAGTAATTTGGTGTTTCAAAAAGAAAGACCGTTCCATCATAACCTCTTACAGTCAATTTCTCTCCCGGCTCCACATGATCAGTATATTTCTGTAGGGATTCCAAATTTGCCACCTCATCTCTTACTTACTCAAATACAGTTACAAAATTTTGAGTCTTTAAATTGTACCACATTTAGCTTTCCAAATCAAGAATTCTGGGCTATCCTATGCATACTCCGCAAAAAACGCGGAAGATCAATCGAAGGAGCAGACCAGTATGAGCAAGAAACGAAAAGGGAAGGCAAGACATGGAGTCCTCAACCCTGTCCCACCAATCTTCTCCAAGACGGAAACGAACCCTGCAACAGCGCACGGCTACGCCGATCTTGGCCCCATCATGAACACTCTGATTCATGATAACTGCGCTTTGTCCCTAGTACTCGGCTATACGTTAGGACGCGTCAACATTCCTGAAAGCCGTCATCCCAACGCATCTATCATTATTGAGGATGGTGATGATCAGTGAGTAACTTCTGTTTCAAAGGCGATGGCCTTTACTGCGGAAAGACTCGGGTGGGCAATTCGAGTGTCATTGTGGACGCGCTCTACAGCAGGCCTCATCAGGAGAATCCAGAGGTCATCTGTTGCCATCTTCTGACAACAAACCGGCGTCGAGTTTATCTCCAACTGCCCTATTCCCAGTGGAACGCAAAGGGCATTAGTAAGCATTGTCCAATATTTCAATGTGAGAAGCCGACTTTGTTCAATCGCTACCTCACCGAACTTTTGGACCTTGTCATGCCGGGTGGTATCCCCCCTTCGGGGATACCCGCCCCGGTTCCTTTCGGCACACTTCTGTCAGAAACCGGGCTTCATACCCTCCCAAATGGCACAGCATGTGCCGTAGTTGGTGACCGCATCGTGGGGGCGGGAAGTTCAAATATCCTGCTGTACGGTTACCCAGAACACCTTTCCGTACTGACGGACAATGTTCCACATCCTCTGTACAGGCTATTTCGTATCCTCCAGAACCAACCACCAGTCGTCACGCTGGCTGTCTCACTCGCCTTCTACTCTGTCATCCGCTCGTTTATCCTAGAGAGTGGTGGTGATTTCCAAGGTGTTGGCTACATTCTTGGTCCATCCGCTGTCGGAAAAACCGTGTTGGCTAAGCGGGTATTTGGCTTCGTTGTAGACAAGGACTCATCTCACTCTCGTCCCGCCTACATTTTTGAAAGCGGAGCAAGTGAATCAAGCCTGCTGGATGCAATGGTCTCCGCCAGAGACTTCCCTGTTGTTTTGGATGACATCGCAATTTCTGCCAGCCGTGCTTCTCAGCAAAAACGGGTAGACTTAGCCGCAAATATCATCCGAGAAGGCGCAAATGCCTCTAAAATCAGCAAAATGGCTCCCAACCGAAAAAGAGTTGACCTGGAATGCGTTGCAACTGTAGTGATTACTGCCGAACTTCCCATCCAAGCCATGTCGGAGTTGAACCGATGCATTCTGATCCCAGTGCGTAAACCTCTAAATCTACCGGATGAGCTCACTCCTTCTCTTATGGGAGCCAGCATACTCTCGTTCCTCCAGTATTTTACTGCCATGCATACAGCCGAGTCCATGCGTTCTCTGCCCAATAATCTCGAGAGTATCATCCCTTCCAAATTATCAGCCGGTTTGGACAAGCGTGTGCAAAAAAATTTCAATATTCTAATGCACGTGCTGGAGATTGTCCTATCAGCTGCTGGAGCCGATGGCGTGGAGCAAAGCTTATGTACCTCTATCCGATCCCTTTTCAAAGAGGGTATAAACGAATCCGTTCGTGCCTACTGGGAATATCGGCAGCAGATCGAGGCAATGATACCAAAGGGGAACCTCGCTTGGGTCATCTATCAAGGCTACACAAACGATTCGTTTCGCTTGATCAAGGTGAAGAAGCCCAAAAAATTGGATGACCTCCCAGCATGTGACGGTGTGTTATTCAAAGACTGTCTGTGTCTTTATCCAAATGCGCTGATGGTTTATGTGCAACGCCAAGACGGTTATCGGAATTACACCAGGAAACAACTTGGGAAGGAACTAGCAGTTTTAGGCGTTTTGCATCTTCATGAGGAAGATGGCTATACTGTAAAAGTTCGGGAACATCTCTCTCGAGTCTACATGCTTGACTTAAAGCTTCTGAAGAAAGCCGCCAAGAAATCTTGATTCTTGAACATACCGCAATAACTACCGGAGGTGATTTATTATGCTAATCGAAAAAGATGATCGCAGTAAGTTCATCGATATATGGCTGAAGAAAGAGGAAGAGTCCCCTGATCTGAACAAGCTTCACCAACGCTTTCCTGGCTACTTCATCACGGTATGGCACTCAGGAGATCGTGACTTGGGGCAGCTCACTGCCGAGCTCTTGCGAACAAATCTCGAGACCGGTCTGGCCGTAGACGCTTAGTCGTCTGCGGCCAGACCGCTTTTTGCTGCTTTTTATTTTTCCAGAAGCTTCTCTTGACATGTCGTCGACTCCTGTTCTATACTAATTTTAATCCAAAGAAAATAGGTGATCAACATTGAAAATTGCTGGCTACACTCGAATCTCTGTGGATATCGAAAAGGATCAGGACAACACCTCGATTGAAAACCAGAAAAACGTAATTCTCAATTTTGTATCCCAGCACTTTCCGGACGCTCAGTTGGATTTTTTTGAAGATCGTGACCGTTCTGGCTATACCTTTGAACAGCGAGAAGATTATAGCCGGATGCGTCCAAAACTGCTCTCCGGAGAGTACTCGATCTTGGTCGTTAAAGACTTCTCCCGCTTCTCCCGCCGGAACAGTTTGGGCCTCTTGGAGCTGGAAACTTTACGGGATGCCCATATCCGGATCATCTCCGTGGGAGATGCCATAGACTACCCTACCAAAGATGACTGGATGCTCATTCAGTTTAAGTTTCTGATAAACGAGTTCCCTGTCACGGATACCAGCAAAAAAATCAAGCAGATTATCGCCAACCGGCAGCGGGATGGCCGGTGGGTCTGCGCCGGTCCCTATGGCTACCGTCTCGTAAACACCAAGGAAATGACCTATGAGGTCGATCCGCCTGCAGCAGAAGTCGTCCGGGAGGTATTTCGCCTATACAACAACGGGTGGGGCTACCGTAAGATCTCCAACCACCTAACGGAAAAAGGTGTACCAACCCCCAGGGCCAATGAAATTGCCCAGAAAGAAGCGGCTGGGCAGACCACGAAATTGGTCAGCAAAAATGCCTGGAGCATCATCACCATACAAAAGATTCTCAGCAATGACTTCTACATTGGAACGCTTCGTCAGCATAAATTCAAGCGTCGAAACATCAACGGAATCGATGAGCGCGTGGATGACCCAGAACAAATCGTCATCGAAAACGCCCACACACCTATCGTGGAAGCAAGCACCTTTTCCTATGCCCAGGAACTTCTGAAGCAGCGCAGTAAAAGCCATTACCGCGGCGAGAAAAAATATCCCACAAACTACAGTGGATTTCTTTTTTGCGGAGACTGCGGCAGTCCCATGTTTTCCCGTTCCAATCCTCGCTTGGCTCCTCAGTACGTGTGTGGAGCTTACCAGCGCAGAGGCTTAAACGCTTGCACCTCCCACCAGATTCGTGTGGATAAATTAGATGAGCTCTTAAAGCGCTATATTAAACGGATCTCAGACAACACAGCCGGAATCATGGATGAGCTGGCCGTAGCCATCCAAACGCAGCCCCAACGGGAAAAAGAGGTCGGAAGTGCTATTGATTCTCTCAGTCAACAGTTGGAGAGTGCGCAGGCCCAACTCAAAACGCTTTTAAAGCGAAAACTGATAGACACCATGGGAAAAACACCGGAGCAGGCAAAGATTATCAGCGAAGCCTACGAAGATGTAGAAGCTGAACTGACCGAGCGGATCGCTGGCCTGACCCATCAAATCGACGACAGCATCGATCTGCGCAACACACTCATTCAAACCAACCGGAAAGCCAAAACTGTCATGGAGGTCTTTCAGAGTATCCTGGAAAAGTCCCATCTAAACAAACGGGATATCAGCCTGATCGTAGATCGCATCACTGTTTACCAGGATCACCTGGATATTCGCTTGAAAGCCGATATCGGCGCTCTGCTCCATGCAGATTCGGAGG
>CAKSKO010000070.1 GCA_934465125.1 uncultured Eubacteriales bacterium | reverse complement strand
CCGTTGGATTGAGCGGAAAACTAACACTCAATGGATCCACTTCGATGACAAAAGTCTGCAACGCTTTGGGCGAAGCCTTTACAAAAAAGAATCCTTTAGTGACAGTTGAAAAGTCTGATACTGGTTCAGGTTCGGCGATTAAATCTGTATTAGACGGTACCGCTCTGATCGGTGACCTTTCGAGGAAAGTCAAAGATAGTGAATCTCCGGAAAATTTCTCGATTGTCACCATCGCTCTCGACGGAATCGCGGTTATTGTCAATGAGAATAATCGTGTTACAAATCTTTCATCGGATCAGATCGCGAAAATTTTTACAGGCGAGATTAAAAACTGGTCGGAAGTTGGCGGCGATGACGCCTCGATTACGCTGATCGGACGTGAAGAATCCAGTGGAACAAGAGAAGGCTTTGAGTCGATCTTAAAGGTTTCCGGAAAATGTCAATATGAGGCAGAATATCCTGAGGCGGGCGATATTGTTTCAAAGGTTAGCAATGATCCGGGCGCAGTTGGATATTGTTCATTGTTCTCGGTTTCGGGCGCGATCAACGCCGTCGACGTCGACGGCGTTACTCCGCGCGAGGATACGATTTTCTCCGGGGAGTATCCAATTCAGCGTCCGTTTGTTGAGATCTTCAAAAAGAATTCCGATAGTGATCTTATCTTCTCTTGGTTTTCTTTTATTGACTCAGAAGAAGGGCGAGCGATTATTGCAAAAGAAAATCTTGTTGCTGTGCCAATTGATAAATCAATTTTTACGGCGTCCTGATTTTTTACTAACTTTTAAACATATACGGGAAACATGATCGTTTGATACAATGTTTCTTGATTCCTTATACAGTATATTATACGTGACGATAATAATTCGAGCAGAATAGTTTGACTCCGATTGAAAGGAACGGTAATGAAATGAAGGTAACGATGAACGATGAAGCACTGGCCAAAAAGAAAAGAAGGCTTAACTGGATCCGGACTATTTTAGCGTTTCTTTTTGGAATAGTCCCTTTGATTACTTTCTTTTCCCCTTATGTAACATACCAGTTTGGTGCAGAAACCTTCAAGGCTTCCGCATGGCAATTGATTTCTACCAAAGGTTTTTTGGTGAAGGGAACGATTCTTCCAATTCCTATGGTAGCGAGAATTGGTTTGATTGCCAGCGCTTTGTTTGCTCTTTGTGGGATTATCTCCCTCCTGATTCGCAAAGCGATTCTCTCCGGTCTTTGTTTTACATTGACTGCACTCACTCCAATTATCGTTCTCTTATCAAGTTCAGAGATTCAAACTGCCGTTACAGAACTAAACATCAGCAAGGTCAGTATTGAGTATCTGCTCCCGTTTACAATGACGCTTATTTTAGGGCTTTTGGCCGCGGTGATGGCTGTTTGGACAAAGGGTGGAGAGAAACTTGCGGAATCGATTTTTCTTGTGTTTGCTTGTGTTTCGGTTGGCTCTGTCTTGATTATCACAATTTATATGATTTGCTCTGGAACACCGGCAATTGCGGAGATTGGATTATTTGACTTCTTATTCGGGACGACTTGGAAGCCCTCCGAAGGGTTGTTTGGTATCTTACCGATGATTTTAGCTTCAATCGCTGGGACAATCGGTGCAATTCTTTTGGGCGTTCCGATTGGAATTCTCACCGCCGCTTTTTTAGCGGAAACTGCGCCACAGAAACTCGCTAATATGGTGCGCCCCGCCGTGCAGCTGCTAGCGGGAATTCCTTCTGTTATTTACGGGTTTTTTGGCATGTTGATTATTGTACCATTTATTCGATCTGTTTTTCCTAGACAAACAATTGGAGACAGTCTGTTGGCTGTAATCCTGATTCTGGCGATTATGGTATTGCCTACAATCGTCAGCATAACGGAAACATCTCTTCGCGCTGTCCCGCAGTCTTACCGAGAAGCTGCTTTAGCACTTGGGACAACCCCGATTAAAACGATTTTCAAGGTGACAATCCCCGCTGCAAAATCCGGGATTCTCTCCGGTGTGATTTTAGGTGTTGGGCGCGCCATCGGTGAAACAATGGCTGTGATCATGGTTGCGGGCAATGTTGTCAACATGCCATCGATTTTGGGAACGGTTCGGCTTTTGACAACTGGAATCGTTTTGGAGATGTCGTATTCATCGGGTTTGCACCGCCAGGCGCTGTTTGCGATCGGGTTGATTTTATTTATCTTTATTATGATCGTCAATATTTCTTTTACTGTTATCTCAAAGAAAGGGGTGCAGATGGATGCAAACCAATAAAACCATACCTCGCCAATCGTTATACTCCGATAAAAAGCGGCCATCTGATTTGATTCTGACGCTACTAATCTATTTTGCAGCGGGGATTACTGTTTGTATTTTAATTGGGATTATCCTTTATATTTTGATTAACGGACTTCCGTATGTATCATGGAAATTTTTATCCTCGCCATATTCTGAGAACAACGAACAATTAAAAGGAATTCTTCCGATGATTATTAATACCCTTTACATTGTCGGGATCACTCTTTTAATCGCAACGCCAATTGGGATCTCATCTGCGATTTATTTGACACAATACGCAAAACAAGGTAAACTCGTAAGGGTAATCCGGTTCACAACAGAAGTTTTAGCTGGGATTCCTTCGATCATCTTTGGGCTGTTTGGTTATACGATTTTCTGCATTATGTTCCGGCTTGGGACTTCGATTTTAGCTGGCTGTTTGACAATGACGATTTGTATTTTGCCGACGATTGTGCGAACAACGGAGGAATCTCTTCTTTCCGTTCCGTCGTCGTATAAAGAAGGTGCGATGGCGCTCGGTGCTGGGAAACTGCGTGTGATTATCGGTATTGTTCTACCTTGCTCGATGCCTGGAATTCTGACCGCTGTTATTTTAGCGATGGGCCGAATTGTTGGAGAATCCGCGGCGCTTCTATATACCTCTGGAATGGCTTATAATATGCCAAAAAACTTCTTTTCTCAGATTTTGTCGAGCGGACGGACGCTAACACTCCATTTGTATCAAACTGCCAAACAGGCAAGTACCCCAGATGCATTTCATATCGCTTTTGCAACTGCCTCTGTTTTGTTGATCCTCGTATTTCTTTTAAACCTTTTGGCGGGATGGCTATCAAAAGCGCTCAAAAAAGGATAACAGGCGGTTTATTTGACATATTGTATGGAAAAGGAAGGGTAGCACCTATGAATACTAAAGTATCGATTCAGGATTTAAACCTGTATTACGGTGATTTTCATGCGCTAAAAAATATCAATATCGAGATTCCGGAGAATAAAGTTACGGCTTTTATCGGGCCATCCGGCTGTGGAAAATCAACTTGTTTGAAGACACTCAACCGCATGAATGATATGGTGGCGAATTGTAAGATCACGGGGAAAATCACGATCGACGGTGAGGATATTTACGATCCCAGAACTGACGTCACTCTTTTAAGAAAGAGAACCGGGATGGTGTTTCAGAAGGCAAACCCGTTTCCGATGAGTATTTATGATAATATTACGTATGGACCTAGGACACACGGAATTAAGAATAAACAAAAGCTCGATGAAATTGTTGAACGTTCTTTGAAGCAGGGCGCGCTCTGGGATGAAGTGAAAGACCGATTGAAAAAATCAGCGCTTGGACTTTCTGGCGGACAACAACAGCGTCTTTGTATTGCACGCGCTTTGGCAGTGCAACCGGATATTATTTTAATGGATGAACCAACCTCGGCGCTTGATCCAATTTCTACTTTAAAGGTAGAAGATCTTGTTGCGGAACTGAAAAAACAGTATACAGTTATAATTGTGACACATAATATGCAGCAAGCAGCGCGTATTTCGAATATGACCGCATTCTTTTTGATGGGTGAAATCATTGAATACTCAGACACAACAACAATGTTCAATACCCCATCTGATCGGCGTACAGAAGAATATATCACTGGGCGTTTTGGGTGATATTTTTGTTTTGTGGCTTTTAGAATAATAGTAAAGGAAAAAGGAGAAAATAGTATGCCTAGAAAATCTTTTGTAAAAAAACTAAATTCCTTAAATCAAAAGGTTACGAATATGGGAATTGAGGTTGATCTTAAGATCGAACAAACAATCGCGGCGTTTCAAAACATCGATCTTGAGGTTGCGAAAGAAGTAGCCGAGAGCGACAATCAGATCGACCAGATCGAGCATCAAATTGAACAGTTCTGCATGAATTTATTTGCTTTGGAGCAGCCGATCGCTAGCGACTTGAGGATGGTAGCAGGCTGCTTAAAAATCATTACTGATATTGAGCGCGTTGCAGATCAATGCGCAGATGTCTGCGAGATCATTACAACCGGTCAAATCCACGAAAAAACAACCGAGATCAAACATTTAATTGAGATGCTTGAGGCTGTTCATCAAATGTTCCACAAGGCGATGGATGCATTTGCTTCAAGAAACGTCGACGACGCAATTTGGATCTGCAAAAACGACGATCAGATCGATGCGATGTTCTCAAAGATTGTGCTGGAAGGATGCAAAAATATCACGAATAATTCTGAAAATGTGATGCAAGAAGTTGATTTGATGTTTATTACAAAGTATATTGAGCGTATGGGAGACCATTGCACAAACATTGCAGAATGGGTAATTTATATGGAAACCGGCGAGCATCCAGATTTAAACCAAAGAAAAGAAAAAGGAAACGAATGATTTTATTCGTTTCCTTTTTCTTATTTGCTATTCTAACATTTAAAATAAGTTTTATTGAGGTAGGATCACAAGAGATTGCTTTCCTAATTCCAAAAATCGCTGTGTGACAAGTTCTTTGTTGTATCCTATCAAGCCATGATTCTTATATGGATCATTAAAATAATAATTTTCTTCATCATATCCGACAAACACTAAACAATGTTCACCAGCGATCCAGGTGTATTGGTCTCTCACCTTATAGGGAGAATCTTCATCCGCGTAGTTGATTGTCCATGTCATAGATAAATAAGATTGTTTCATATCCATTGTCGCCCAGACAAGAACTGGAATGTCTTGATCAATATAATTATCGACTAGATCAGCAAGATTCATTCCAGTTGTGACTTTTGTTCGATGGTTCTCCTCCAATACCAAGTCGATCGATTTTGCTGTTGCATTTGCAAAACAGCCAAAACCACAGTTTAACCCACTATCCATATACGGGTTTCCAACGTAAGCGGAGTTGGGGTCGGGTCCATAAATTATTTCATCCTCACCCACATACCAATCTTTTTGAATGAGATACTGGTCTGTAAACTCTTTTTTATCGATTTCATATCCATAATAGTTCAGCAGCATCGTACCGCTCACAGCCTCACAGCCAAAAACAATATCTGTTTGGCTACTGTATGGGACATCTATGATTTTAGATCGATTTTTATGGTTCTCTGTAATCATCTCATCCCCTAATGCAAAGATATTTGTTCCTGCTCCGAGGATCATCAGAAGCATTGCTACAACCACTACTAATTTTGCTTTCCATTTTATTGCTCCTCTTTATTATTTCTACAGTAAAAGCGCTAGTTTTTCCTATTTTTTATGTACCACTCTCAGGGTCTTTCTCTAGGTTTGTCCCTGGAACGGTATAAATCTTTCCGCCTGAAAACTTCACATTATAGTACTGAGGTTTGTTCCCTTTATTCTTTGGAAAAACTTTCGTTATCTCCCCTTTTGTTCCCGGGGCAACATCTTTTATGCCCTTTCCTGCAATCACCTTATCTCCTTTTGCATATTTATTTGTCTCTTTCTCCCTTTGCTCTCTTTTCTCCTTTTTCTGTTTTTCTGTTACCTTCACAATATATATTGAAATCACCCTCCATGTTCCTTCAAAATCCCATGGAGGCTTATCAGTAGAACCTTCTTTGAATTTAGCAAACCATACTATTTTTACCGTCACAGGTTTGCCATCTTTCATTCCCACCTCAACTTCACTTACTCCGCTTAGGCCATAGTTTTCATTCTGCTCTACCGTCACAAATTCTTCCACCTTAAATACACACTTAGATGTAATTCGCTTTGCAAGCTCTTCTGCGTCATCTTGTTTAACACCGAGTGCAGTTTCAAAATGCTTTGCTTTTTTTCCGCCCACTTCATGCTCAGGGTTTAGCGCATAGTCTCTCAACCCGCTCCTGATCGATTCTAGATCGAATGTCAAATTTTTGGGTACTTGCTCTCTATTCTCAATAGGTGTTCTTTCGGTGGTTTTCGGCTTTGTTTCCTTCTTTTCTGAAGCAGATGGTTTAGGAGATTCTTCTACCGTCAAAAGCGTCATCTCACCAGTATCGAGATCTTTCCTCCATTTTGCCCGACATTTTTCTAGTTCATTGTTGCGCTTTTTGTTCGGTATAAATACCTCTTGTTCTACTATCTTACCGGAGTTGTGGACCTTAGATGCAGATGGATTCTTCTGTATGAG
>CAKSKO010000069.1 GCA_934465125.1 uncultured Eubacteriales bacterium | reverse complement strand
GGATTTATACGCTGCAATCGGTTACGGCGGGATTCAGCTTTGGCGGATCATCCCACGTATTAAGGAGGAATACTTAAAGATTAAACATCCTGAGGACCCGAAAGAGCCTGTTATATCTGAGGTAGAGCCAAGAATAAAGGTCTCTTCTGGCGTAGTAATAGACGGGATCGACAACTGTCTTATAAAATTTTCAAAGTGTTGTAATCCCCTTCCTGGTGATGACATTATCGGGTTTATTACAAGGGGATACGGAGTTTCTATCCATAAGAGAAACTGTACGAATGTACCAGAAGACATTAATAAAAGCCAAGAGCCTCAAAGATGGATTGGCGCACATTGGGTGGGAGATATTAAAGAAGGGTTTAAAACAACGATTGAAATTGCTGCAAGCGATAGAACTGGTTTACTTGCAGATTTAACGCTGCAGCTTTCTGCGCTGCATCTTTTTATTCATTCACTCAATTCCAGAGAAACAAAAAATGGCAATGCGGTGATCCGTGTGACGGTTACAATCAACAGTTTGGATCATTTAAAGGTTATTATGACGAGACTACATAAAATCAAGGGAGTGATCTCGGTAAAACGATCTTAAAGGAGGACAATGCGTGAAGGCGGTACTGCAAAGGGTTTTATCAGCAAAGGTAACAGTAAACGATTCGGTGATTGGAGAAGTTGGAAAAGGGTATTTGGTTTTGTTAGGAATAGAAAAGGGAGATAGCATGCAAGATGCCGAGATTTTGGCAAAGAAAACTGCTAATTTGCGTGTGTTTGAAGATGAAAAGGGAAAACTCAATTTATCACTCCTTGATAGAGGTGGCAGTGTATTGGTGGTGTCAAATTTTACACTTTGTGCAGATAGCACAAAAGGATGCCGTCCCTCCTTTTTAAATGCAGCACCGTCAGAGAATGCTAAGGAACTTTACAAGGCATACTGCGGTTATTTAAAAGAGACCGGGGTAGACCATATTCAAACAGGGCGGTTTGGGGCTGATATGCAAATCAGTTTGGTGGGTGACGGACCGGTTACGATTTTGATCGACACAAAGGAGTTAAGAAAAAAATGATAAAAGTAAAGCGATATATCGTAAGCGTGATGCAGACAAACTGTTATGTTTTGGAAGACACAGAAACCGGAAAGATCTTGATAGTAGATCCCGGAGATACATCAAAGGAATTAGATTCGGTTATCGGTAGGTTAAACCCTGGTGCAGTGTCGTATATTTTGTTGACACACGGTCATTTTGACCATATTAGGGCTGCAGAAAGATATCGTGTACTTACTGGCGCAAAAATAGTAATTTGTGAAGACGAACAAGCGTTTACAAAGGAAAACAGTTTGAATCTATCTGAGCTTTTTATCGAAGGGGGAATCCCTCCATTTCAAGCAGATGTCTTGCTGCGCGATCATCAGGCGATCTCTTTTGGAAACACGCAGATTAATATGATTCAGACACCGGGCCATACGAAAGGTAGCGTATGCTACCGCATGGAGAATCTTCTTTTTACTGGGGATACATTGATGAAAGAAACGGTTGGGAGAACAGATCTGCCGACGGGTAATTTTGAACAACTAAAATTGTCATTAAAAAAATTAGCGTCCTTAAAAAAAGACTATCGTATTTACCCAGGCCATGGAGACACAACCACTTTATCGTACGAGAAGAATCATAACCTTTATTTAGGAAAGATGGACTATGACGATTTATATTAAAAACCATCTATTTCATTATGAGATTGAAAACTTATGCAGATTATTTTTTCCGAATGAGAAATTGACTGTTATAAAAGATCCTGTCAACATATTAGAGGAAAAATCATATATCTATACAGAGTGTAAAAATAAAAAAGACAAGCAAACCTTGTTCGTGCTGGTAAAATTAGAAGGTAGCGTTTTTCAGAAAGAGTGCGTTGTAGAGTCTCAAGAAGAGAACTTGGAACGGGAAACCGAACGGAGATTTGCCGTTTTGCTATATCAATTACTATCTGGTATCACGAGATCGATTCCTCCTTGGGGAATTTTAACTGGTGTTCGTCCGATAAAACTGATGCGCAGATTTACAGAGGAGATTGGACTAGAGAAGACCATTTTCCATTTTTCCAAAAAGTTTTTAGTTTCTGATGAAAAGATTGCGTTAAGTGTTCAAACGATGAAAAAAGAGCAGGAAATTCTAGATCTCTCACAAAAAAATTCGTTTAGTTTATATATTTCAATACCCTTTTGTCCGACAAGATGCTCTTATTGTTCATTTGTTTCGCAGTCGGTCAAACGGGCCGCTCGATTGATCCCGGAATATGTTTCTCTTCTTTGTGAGGAGATCAAACATACAGGTTTGATTGCAAAAGACTTAGGATTGCATCTGGAGACGGTATATGTTGGAGGAGGAACACCGACTACGTTATCGCCACAGCAATTAGAGGAGTTGTTTTTGGCGATCAAGAAAAATTTTGAGATGGATACTTGTCGCGAATTTACCGTTGAAGCGGGCAGGCCTGATACTATTACAAAAGAGAAACTGACAGTAATGAAAGAAGCAGGGGTAACAAGAGTCAGTATTAATCCACAAACAATGAACGATAAGGTGTTGCAAGAGATTGGTAGAAAACACACAGTACAAGAAACGATTGACTCCTATGTTCTTACAAAAAAGATGGAATTTGATAGCATCAATATGGATGTGATAGCAGGACTTCCATCTGACACGGCCAATAGTTTTGAGAATACGCTCACAGAAATTTGTAAATTACAGCCTGATAGCATTACTGTTCACACGTTGTGTATGAAAAAAGCGTCGGAATTAACGGCAGAAGGGCAGAAACTTACCAGAAAAGCTGCCGAAGAAGCGTCAAAAATGAATCGGTTTGCGGAGAAAAAATTAAAAGAAGAAAATTATTTTCCATATTATCTATACCGGCAAAGCAGGATGGTTGGAAACCTTGAAAACGTGGGATGGGCACAAAAAGGCAAAGAAGGTCTTTATAATGTATATGTAATGGATGAAACACACACTGTGCTGGCCTGTGGGGCAGGAGCTGTTAGCAAATTAAAGGATCCACAAGGGACTTATCTTGAGAGGATCTTTAATTTTAAGTTTCCGTATGAGTACATGGCTAGATTTCAGGAAATGATGAGAAGAAAAGAGCAGGTGAAAGAATTTTATGACAAACTTTAGTAATTGCTATAATAAATTTGTGTTTGGGCTGGAGCAAATCAACGCGGCGGCGGCAGAAGATCCCAAGCAATTTGTAATAGATATGGAAAAGATGTATCAGACTGAAATTTCAGGAGTTGTTGAGTATATCCTGGGTTCTAAGACTCCTTGTAAGGTTGTAATGCTGGCAGGTCCGTCTGGAAGCGGTAAAACCACAACGGCTCACATGCTGAGTAATACGTTAAAAAAACGCGGGAAAGACGCCATCATTATTTCACTCGATGACTTTTATTTCGGAAATGGGAATGCACCGATTTCCGCAGACGGACAGCATGATTATGAGGCGGTGGAAGCACTTGATATCAAACAGGTAAAAGATTGCTTAATGGGACTCATGAAGGAAGGCAGCTGTCTTTTACCAAAGTTTAATTTTAAAGAGAAAAAACCATTTGAAGAAAAGACGCATGTGCAGCTAAAAGAAGACGACATTGCAATTGTAGAAGGCATTCATGCGCTCAATCCCATTTTTACAAGTAGTCTTCCGAAAGCAGGATTGTTAAAAGTTTATATCAGCGTCAAGCAAGGGATTGAAGATCTAAATGGGGAAGTGCTTTCGAGACGGGATGTCCGTTTAATTCGACGTATGGTACGTGATTATCAATATAGAGGTTCCGACGCAGAAGCGACATTTTCTATGTGGGAATCTGTTTGCCGAGGAGAATTTTTATATATCCATCCATTTAAGAGAACGAGTGATTTAACAATCAATTCGCTTCATATTTACGAACCAGCTGTACTTTGTCATACTGGAATCCCAATGTTACGATCTATAAAGGAAGAAAGTCCGAATTTTAAATTGTCGAGAAAACTTTTATCGGGGTTGGAACGCTTTTATCCAATTGATGAAGCACTGGTTCCAAAACAGTCATTGATCCGTGAGTTTATTGGTGGTGGAATTTATTCATAATTATTTTAGATTTGCTTTTTGGAAACTTGTTGCAATAAACAGTAACAAGGTGTTATAATAGCGGTACAAAAGAAAAGGGGAGTGATTTTGATGGGAGTATTTGAAGATTTTGTGGTCAATGTAAAATCGGCGGCTGATGCGATGGGAAAGAAAACGGAACAGATTATTGATCTTTCAAAACTGAAATTAAATCAGACTGAAATCAATAATAAAGTTACGAAATGCTTCGAACGTCTTGGGAAATTAGTGTATGAAGCCTCTAAAAATGAAATAGGAGCTGAGGAGCAGATTAGTGAATGTAAATCAGAAATTGATGATTTACTAGTGCAGTTGCGTGCAGTAACAGAGCAGATTGCGTTGGTGAAAAATAAAAAGAAATGTAGAAAATGTGGGGCGGATAATCTGCCTGAGATGCGTTTTTGCGGAAAATGTGGTGCGAAGCTGGGAGATGAGATTCCAGTAGAAGAACCGAAGCCTGTTTCAGAATCAGAACAGGTGGCAGCGGCTGAGCCAATCCACTCTGAAGAGGCTGCTTCTGAGTAATAAAAATGAAAATGGACTGCGTTATTCGCATAGAAGATAGAATTTTGCTATTTTCTATGCGAATTTTTTTGGGGTTTACATATTTATTTTTATTTCCAAATAGTGTATCATTGCTTACGTATGTAAAACACTTTAAGTGTTATTTCGTGTTTTGTATATGTCAGAAATATACTTTGAGTGAACTTTTAGATACTCAAAGCGTTATGTTTATTTACATATGAGATGAAAGAAAGGAATATAATACTATGTGAACTTCTTGTACTCTATAAGAAATTTTTGAATGGAGTGTTTCAATGGGGAAGAAAGCAAAAGGAAGAGCGAAGCAGTCTTTTCTTCATGGTGCTCTGATATTAACAGCAAGTATGGCGGTTGTAAGGATTATCGGAGCCCTCTTTAAAATTCCTTTGGCAAATATATTGGGCGGAGAAGGAAACGGATATTTTTCCGCAGCATACGATTTATATAATCCTCTGTATGCCTTGGCAACGGCCGGATTTCCGATTGCAATATCGCGCATGGTTTCTGAAAATGTAGCGAGAAAGCGTTTCCGCGATGTCAGGCGGGTCCACAGAGTATCAAAGCCTATCTTTTTATTAACGGGAACAATTGGAACAGTCGCAATGATGGTCGGAGCATTTATTTATGCCTATGTCATTAAGGCGCCTGAAGTAAAATATGCAACCTTAGCGCTTGCACCGACGATTTTGTTTGTTTGTTTGATGTCGATTTATAGAGGATACTATGAAGGACTCCGCAATATGGTGCCAACGGCAGTATCGGAAGTAATTGAAGCAGTTTGTAAATTGGTTTTGGGTCTGGGAATTGCCTATGGAGTCATTTCATATGGACTAAATGAATATGCAGCAAAAGGAACCGTTTTTGGAAAAGCATACGAAACGGAAAGCTTAGCCAGAAGCGCAACACTTCCTTTTGCAGCGGCCGGCGCTATTTTAGGAATCTCGATCGGTGCGATGGCAGGATTTCTTTATTTGGTGTTCCGGCATCATCGACACGGTGATGGGATCACAAAAGAGGAGCTTCGCTGTTCCCCTAGGGCGAAACCGACGAGAGTTACGGTAAAGACATTGGTCAGTATCGCGATCCCGATTGGACTGGGCGCAATTATCATGAATGTTGCGGGACTAATCGATTCGACGCTGATTTTAAGACGGTTAAGCGATACTATGAGATCCAATCCTTTGGCGCTGTTGGATGAATACAGCGGTTTGATCAATCCGGAAATTGTTGAGCGCGGTAATACGCATGTTTTTCTATACGGCTGTTATTCTTATGCTATCACGATTATGATGCTGATTTCTGGGGTAACGCAAGTTTTCTCGATTAGTGCGCTTCCATCGGTTACAACAGCATGGGCGGAAGGAAGCTATAAAAAAATTAAATATAATATTGAAGCTGTTTTACGTGTTACCACTTTGGTGACGATTCCATCAGGTTTAGGATTAATGGTGCTGTCGAACCCAATTATGGAACTGGTTTATGGAAATCAGGGAACAAGGAGTGAGGTCGCAATTGCATCGAATGTACTAATTATGTTGGGACTTGCGGCAATTTTTGCTTCAACAAGCACGCCAATTTGCAGTATGTTGCAGGCAGTAGGCCGGGTTGATCTTCCGGTAAAATTGATTTCTGTAGGTATGGTGATTAAGATTATATTAAATTATACTTTGGTGGGAATTCCTCAGATCAATATACAGGGCGCTGGGGTTGGAACAATGGTGTGCTATGCGATGATTACAGTGT
>CAKSKO010000068.1 GCA_934465125.1 uncultured Eubacteriales bacterium | reverse complement strand
CTTCTTCTCCAAGATCCCCAATCCGGTCAAGATAAGTAATATGGGTATCCGGTGACAACAATCCATAGCTCTCATGCTGTCCGTGGATATTCATCAAATGAACCCCTATTTCCTTAAGTAGTGAAACAGTGGCGGGACGCCCGTTGATTCTACAGCTACTCTTTCCATTTATATGAAACTCTCTTTGTATCAATAATGTTCCGTCGTCCTCCGTATTGCACCCGGCTTTTAGAAGCGCCCTCGTCGTAGTCTCAGAAAGGCCTGTAAATACTGCGCTAACAAACGCTGACTCTTTCCCTGTTCGAATCATATCCTTCGTGACCCGATGCCCTAATACTGCACCAATCGCACCGATAACAATTGATTTTCCAGCTCCAGTTTCCCCTGTCATGACATTGAGTCCCGCTCCAAAATGAATCTGTGTTTTTTCTATTACTGCGATATTTTCGATATACAGCTCTGTTAGCATTTCATCACCTTCCAAGCAGTAACTTTTGGATCTCTCCGGTAAGTTTATTCGCACAACTCTCATCTCGTGCTACAATAAAAATCGTATCATCTCCGGCAATGGTGCCGATTATTTCTTGGAACCGCATCGAATCAATTCCCGCACAAATCGCCTGCGCCATCCCACTGAGTGATTGAATCACCACCATATTACCGGCGGATTCAGTCTTTATAATTGAATTAGAAAATGCCGAAAAAAAGCCAAGAACAACATCTCCAATCTGTGTATTATCTGATGCATACCGGTACGTTCCATTGCTCGTTGGAAGCTTGATCAACCTCAACTCCTTGATGTCTCGTGATACTGTCGCTTGCGTCACATCATATCCATTCTCTTTTAAAAGTCCGAGCAGTTCCTCCTGCGTATCAATATTGTTATTTTGAATTAACTCAAGAATTTTCGCGTGTCGTTCTGCTTTCACACTAAATTCTCCTCTCAGATAACTTCTCATTCAAAATTTTATAGAAATTTTGATCTTTTAATAAAATCAATTCTGCATCTCTGTCCGATGCTTTAATCTCAATCGTTTCATCCTTTGCAATCGGAATGGATCGTTCTCCGTCAATCGTCAGAAAAATACCGTCATCTTCGCTCGGCTGTGCACCAATCGTAAGTGTTGCGTCTCCACCGAAAAGAACTGATCTTGAAAATAAAGAATGCGCACAAATCGGCGTCAATAAAATACATCTCATTCTCGGTTCTACAACAGGTCCTCCTGCCGACAAGGAATACGCCGTAGATCCCGTTGGCGTTGAAATAATGAGACCGTCGGCGCGATACCGATTCATCTCATTCTGATCAAAGGTAACGGTCAAATCAACCATTCGCGATAAAGATCCTCTTGAAACGACAGCATCGTTGAGTGCGTACATTGTTTTTCTACCATGATTTCCAACCACACTGACAGAAAGCATCATACGTTTTTCCGTTCGATAATCTCCGCAAAACAATCGCTTTAGCTCTGGCAATTCCTCCAGCTCCAGTCCCGCAACAAATCCAACCCTTCCGAGATTAACCCCCAAAACCGGTTTTTTATGCGCTGCCGCATGTTTTGCCGCATGAATGATCGTACCATCCCCACCAATCGTTACAGCGATATCACAGCTCTCCATCAATGCATCGATATCTCCAAAAAACTGTATCGTTTTTAGCATAAAATGCTCTTTCATGCTCTCCATCATTAGCACAATAGCACCGAGCTTTGTAAGCTTAGTTATAATCTCATAAGTATACCACCTTGCACCATCTTTATCCAAGTTGGGAAGAATCGCTATTTGCATCTGTGTCACCGCCGTCTAACTCTTTATGGGATATTTCTACAACCGCTTTGACCGAATAATCATCTTTACTCTCTGCCACGTCTTCTTTTTGAAGATGCAATAAATATTCGATATTGCCTTGCGGCCCTTTTACCGGAGAAAAATCAAGGCCTAACACGCAAAATCCATTTTCTTGTGCAAACAAAATAATCTTTTTGATTACCTCTTCATGAACCTTCGGATCTTTGACAACACCTTTTTTCCCTACCTTTTTCCGTCCTGCCTCAAACTGCGGTTTGATTAAACAGACCGCCTGCGCATGATCCTTCATTAAAGCTCTCGCAGCAGGCAAAACCAGGCAAAGTGAGATAAAAGAAACATCCACACTGAAAAAATCAACCGGATCAGGAACCTGTTCTCTTGTAATATATCGAACATTTGTCCTCTCTAAATTGATAACTCTTTCATCCATCCGGAGTTTCCAGGCAAGCTGTCCATACCCTACATCAATCGCATACACTTTCTTAGCCCCGTGCTGCAACATACAGTCAGTAAACCCACCTGTCGAAGCACCGATATCCATGCAGGTCTTCCCGAGAAGCGATAACGAGAAGGATTTCATCGCTTTTTCGAGCTTATATCCTCCACGACTAACATATGGCATCGTTTTTCCTCTTAACTCTACCAAAGTGGTAGCTGGATAAGAGGCACCCGGTTTGTCCGCCTTTTGATTGCCTACATAAATCGTCCCCGCCATAATCAGCGCTTTCGCTTTTTCCCGTGTTTCTGCAATTCCTTGCTCTACAACGAGCAAATCAAGTCTCTTTTTTTCAATCACTTTTTCTTCTCCATCAAAATTGTATCAATCATTCCGTCTGCATCAAGCCCCAAAGAATGAAGCGTGTCCATCACTTTCGCCTGCGCAATAAATTGGTCGCCGATTGCTTTTAAGACAAATGTCCCTTTAAACCCTCGTTTTGTCAAACAATAACTCATATGCTCTCCAATTCCACCTCGCTGCATTCCTTCTTCAAAAAAGAAAACCGCTTTGCATTCTTTAATAAGCTCAAACACTTTTTCATCGATTGGCTTGATCCGATTTAATTTTACAATAAAAAACTCAACTCCCTGCTCTTTTAATTTTTCTTTCGCAGAACAGGCAAAGGAAAACAATCTTCCATAAGTGACTACTGCAATCTTTTCATTTTGATCTCCATAAATCGAATAGGCACCCTTCGTAATTTTAAAATCCGCCGGCCGGTAGAGTTCTCCTCCGCGCGGATAACGAATCGCTGCAACTCCGTTGCAGTGATACAATGCATCGCAAAGCATACTGCCGATTTCCTTATAAAAACTGGGGGCAAATATCGTTACGCCTGGAATCGGATTTAAAAATGAGACATCAAATACCCCTTGATGCGTTTCCCCGTCTTCTCCGACAATTCCCGCGCGGTCGATTGCCAAAACAACCCTGAATTTTTGCACTGCAGCATCATGGATAATCGGATCGTACCCACGTTGAAAAAAGCTTGAATAAACAGCAAAAACAGGCCGCATTCCTCCCGCAGCCAATCCTCCTGCAAATGTAACCGCATGTTCTTCTGCGATTCCAACATCAAAAAAGCGTTCTCGGTATTGATGCGCAAAATTTAAAAGGCCTGTCCCAATTTTCATTGCCGCTGTTATCGCACAAATATATTCATCCGTTTCAGCATACGCGCAAAGCTCGTTTCCGAATACCTCTGAAAAGTTTGTTCGCCGTAGTGCTTGCTGCCCTGTCCTAACATTAAATCCAGAAATTCCATGAAACACTTTTGGATCTTGCTCTGCAAAATGGTATCCTTTCCCTTTTGTCGTTATCACATGAATCAAAACAGGATGATTCATTTTTTTCGCAGAATGAAATACGTCCACAAGTTTCTTAATATCATGTCCGTCAAACGGCCCGTAATATAAAAATCCCATATCTTCAAATAGCGTACTTTTATACAACACATTGCGAAGCATGGATTTTGATCTCAAAAATATTCTCCTAAGCGGTTTGCCCACAAACGGAGTATGCACAAGCGTCCATTCTACTTTATTTTTGATATCAAGATATGTTGGCCTTGTCCGCATTTCTGCTAAATACCGCGCCATCGATCCCACATTTCGCGAAATTGACATCTTATTATCATTCAATACGACAATAAAATTTTTTTTAAACCGTCCAGCATTATTGAGTCCTTCATATGCAAGTCCACCAGTTAAAGCCCCGTCACCGATCACTGCAACAACACTGCCCGGCTGTTTTGCAATCTCTTTGGCTTTTGCAAGTCCAAACGCGGCGGAAATGGAGGTGCTACTATGCCCTGAGTTAAAAGGGTCATATTCGCTTTCATTTCGTTTGGGAAAGCCCGACAACCCGCCCTCTTTTCGGATGGTATCGAGTTCTCCTAATCTTCCCGTTAAAATTTTATGTGTATAGCATTGATGCCCAACATCCCAGATAATTTGGTCAATCGGTGTTTCAAACGCCTTGTGAATCGCAACCGTCAACTCAACGACGCCGAGGTTCGACGCAAGATGTCCGCCATTTTTGGATACGGTATCGATTAATTTTTCACGAATTTCGTCACATAGCTGGTTTAACTCTTTTTCCGACAGTTTTTTTAAATCCTCCGGAGAGTCTATTTGATGCAAAAGATTATCAGACGACACACATATCCCCCTTATAAATTTTTTATTATCATACACCTTTTTGTAAAAATCTTCAATATTCCATTAAAGAACTTCCATCTGTTAAATTTATCCCGCTTATTTTGTCAGTTTCTTCTTGTTTGAAGCGAGAGCGAAAGCTCCTTTAAATTACTTGTATCTCCAGAGAATTGCCCTAGCGCCTGAATCGCTTCCTTCGTTAGTTTTTCAACAAGTTCCTTCGATTTCTCAATCCCAAAAATGGATACATATGTAGATTTTTGATTCGATTCATCACTTCCAATTGGTTTCCCAAGTTCAGATGGATCTGCTGTCACATCTAAAATATCATCAACAATCTGAAAAGAAAGACCCAGTGCTTCTGCAAAGAAATCCGCTGCTTTCAGCTCCTTTTCGTCGGCGTCCGCTAATACGCAGCCCATTAAGCAAGCCGCCTTAATCAGTGCTCCCGTTTTTTTATGATCCATCTCTTTTAAAACAGAAAGTGAAATATTCTTTCCTTCATGCGTTAAATCAATCACCTGACCGGCAATCATTCCCGTTGACCCAGACTCTCTTGCAAGAATATGCGCCGCCTTTATCGCTTTTTCTGCACCGACCTTTTCGATGCTTTGTTCTGAAAGCATCGTTTCAAACGCAAGATTTAATAATGCATCCCCCGCCAAGAGCGCAATGTCTTCCCCAAACACGATGTGATTCGATGGGAGTCCTCTTCTTGTATGATCATTATCCATGCAAGGTAAATCGTCGTGAATTAAGGAATATGTGTGAATCATCTCAACAGCTGCTGCAAACAGAAGTACATCTTGTGGATCTCCGCCGCATGCTTTATAAAATTCCAATAGCAAAATCGGGCGGATCCTCTTTCCTCCCGCCAGCAAACTGTATTCCATCGAACGGTACAGATCTTTCTCCAGACAGTCGCTACTCGGAATCGCTCCTTTGAGTGTCCTCTCGATCCATTCTTTCTGCTGACTCACTGTCGTTTTCATGCTTTTTCCTCCTGCTTTTGAGCTTCTTTTTCCTCAAGTTCTGTTAACTCTACAACTTTTTGCTCTGCATGATCTAAAATCTGATAGCAAAATGAGGTAAGGCTCGTTCCCTCCTCAAAGAGTTTCAAAGAATGTTCAAGAGATTCATTCCCATTTTCCAACTTTTCAACGATCGCTTCGAGTCGTTTCATTGCCGCTTCAAATGTCGCTGCTTTTTTCATATTTCCTGCCCTTTCTTTTTTTCTACCGTACAACTGATCTCTCCGTCTCGTACTTTTATCGTCACTGGATCGCCCTTTTCTACTCTCTCTATTGTTTTAAGAATCCGTCCATCTTTTGTAAAGGTAACACAATATCCCCTTGTCAAAACTTTTAAAGGATTCATCATTTCAAGCTTGGCAACTGCCTCTGTAAAGGCCTCTTTTTCTTTCGTAAATTGCTCTAAAAAGGATGATTTTAGCCGCTTTTCAGATAAGGAGAGCCGCAAGCGCTTGCTTTTAACTAACTCTACAGGCGAAACAAACTGCTGTATTTTTAATAGTCTTTCCAATTTTGCACGATTAGATTGAATTTCCAGAAGCATCTTTCTTTTTAGATAGGATTGATACGAACCGATCGTATAAAGGAGTTCTGCTGTATCCGGAACTGCAAGCTCCGCCGCAGCAGAAGGAGTTGGCGCCCGTAACGACGCAGCAAAATCACAAATGGTAAAATCGGTCTCATGCCCCACCGCTGAAATAATCGGAATATTTGATTTCGCTACCGCTCGTGCAACGCTTTCATCGTTAAACGCCCACAAATCTTCGATAGAGCCTCCCCCGCGACCTAGAATCAAAACATCGGCAGCTTTGCTTTTATTAAACCGCCCGATCGCATCGATAATCTGTTCTGGCGCTTCTTCTCCCTGGACAAGTACCGGACAAAAAACGACCTGCGCTGCTGGAAATCTTCTAAAAAGAACATTTTTAATATCTCGGACCGCTGCACCTGTTGGTGAAGTGATCACTCC
>CAKSKO010000067.1 GCA_934465125.1 uncultured Eubacteriales bacterium | reverse complement strand
ATGCATACCAATGCAATTTATGGTTTTTTAACAATGTTTCTCAAAGTAAAAGAGGAAGTAAAGCCTGACGCTGTCGCAATTGCGTTTGATAGAAGAGAACCCACATTCCGGCACAAAGCGTTTGACGGATACAAAGCAAAACGAAAAGGAATGCCGGACGAGCTGGCATCACAGCTGCCTGTTTTAAAGGAACTGCTGACGCTGTTAGGGTACAAGCTGTTAGAATGCTCTGGTTTTGAAGCGGATGATATCTTAGGAACCTTGGCGCATTCGTGTGAGGAAAGCGGAGACTCCTGCGTGATTGCAACAGGCGACAAAGATAGTTTGCAGCTGATTTCACAGAATGTCTCTGTCAGAATCACGGCTACAAAAATGGGACGTCCAGAAGCGACACTATATGATGAAGCAAAGATCATGGAGGTTTTTGGGGTAACGCCAAAGCAGTTGATTGACATCAAAGCACTGCAGGGCGATGCTTCTGATAATATTCCCGGTGTTGCGGGGATCGGGCAAAAAGGAGCTACCGATCTGATTCAGCGGTTCCATGATATCGATTATATTTATCAAAACATCGACACACTGGATATCAAGGAAGGAATTAGAAAAAAGTTAATTACAGGAAAAGAAAGTGCATATATGAGCAAAATGCTTGGGACAATCCGAACAGACGCCCCGGTTGATTGTGATCCTTCTGCTTATCAAATTCAGCCCTTTGACGCCGCAGCTGCCGCCCGATATATGGCTAAACTTGAATTTTTCTCTCTGATCGATAAAATGGGCCTATCCGATGTTCAACCAGATAATCAAGAAGAAAAACAGCTGCCAGACCGTTTTCAAATTTTCAAAAAATCTGATCTTGAAACGCTCAAAAAAATAATAAAAAAGAACAAAAGAGCAGATATCATTGCCTCCTATCAAAAGGATACTTCCGCTGAATTTTTATTTCTTATCAGTAATGACCTCTTTATGATCACAAGTTTACAAGATGGTTTTGAACAGTTCCTGCATGATATCTTTGAAGATGATAAAATTAAAAAACGCACACACAACAGCAAAGCGCTTTTCGCCTTTCTCTACACAAAAGGTATTTCCTGCAAAAATCTATCGTTTGATACCATGCTTGCAGGATACCTCTTAAATCCCTCCTCTTCCTCTTATGAACTTGAACGCCTCGCACAGGAATACGGTATCAGTTTCTCTCTTCCAAAAGAGGATTCTGAACTTTTAAAGCAAGGTGCGATTTTTTCTAATCTAGCAGATACGATGGAACAAAAAATAAAAGAGAACCAACAAGATTCTTTGTTAACAGAAATTGAAATCCCGCTTTCAGAAGTATTAGCTCAGATGGAATTGATAGGATTTGCTGTCGACGCAAATGGCATTATCGCCTATGGGGAAATGCTTGATAGCAAGATAAAGGAGCTAATGTCGATTATCTACGATGATGTCGGCTATGAGTTTAATCTCAACTCTCCAAAACAGCTCGGAAGCGCTCTATTTGAAAAAATGGGACTTCCAGCGAGAAAAAAGACGAAAAGCGGGTATTCGACAAATGCTGAGGTTCTCGAAAGCCTTCGGTATGCGCATCCTGTCGTGGAACGTATTTTGGAATTTCGCACTTTATCAAAACTCAAATCAACATATTGTGATGCGATGCAAAAGGTAATTTCTGAAGATGGGAGAATCCATTCGAAATTCAATCAGGTAGAAACAAGAACCGGACGGATCAGTTCTACCGATCCAAACTTGCAGAATATTCCCGTTAGAACAGATATCGGACGGGAACTCAGACGGTTCTTCTGTGCAAAAGAGGGCTGCGTCTTAGTAGACGCCGATTATTCCCAGATCGAGCTCCGTGTTTTAGCTCATGTTGCAAAAGATCAGGCAATGATCCGCGCATTTCAAAACAACGACGATATCCATTCGATCACCGCTTCGCAAGTGTTTCATATGCCTCTAGACATGCTCACTCCTCTGATGCGAAGCCGAGCCAAAGCTGTCAATTTCGGGATTGTATATGGAATCGGCGCATTTTCTCTTTCAAAGGATATCGGTGTTACCAGAAAAGAAGCAGACCACTATATCAAAGAGTATCTTTCGCACTATTCGGGCGTCGACCGTTATATGAAGGAAGTAGTTGCGCTAGCTAAGGAACAGGGATTCGTTGAAACGATGTTCCATCGGCGTCGATATCTCCCCGAACTCACTTCTTCGAATTTTAACCTCCGGTCGTTTGGAGAACGGGTTGCAAGAAATATGCCGATTCAGGGAACTGCCGCCGATATTATCAAGATCGCTATGATCCGGGTACATCATCGCCTTCAAAAAGAGAAGATGAAATCGCGCCTTATTTTACAAGTCCACGATGAATTGATTGTAGAAGCTCCGAAAGAGGAAGCAGAAAAAGCTGCTGTAATTTTACGAGAAGAAATGGAAGGATCCGCTAAGTTAACCGTTCCGCTCGTTGCAGAGGCGTCCATCGGAGAAACATGGTATGATGCCAAGGAATAAAAAAGAGATAAAATCAAACTGTATTTTCTCTTCTTTTTGCTACTATTTGATTGCAATACTGCAAAATTATGCTTTATTAAATGTTTATAATAATACATTCGTTGATAGATATCTGAACAAATGCAACTATATAGTTATATTTATTCGGAAAAATTGATAAATAGAAAGGATGTACGCTTTGAAACTATTATTTGTATGCACTGGAAACACCTGCAGAAGCCCAATGGCAGAATTGATGTTTAAGCAAATGATCGATGAAAAAAAAGAGGACATTGAATGTGATAGTGCAGGTTTATCTCTTACATCTGGGCTTTCAATTTCCAAAAATTCTGCATCTGTCTTAAAGGAACTCGGGATCGATACACGCGATTTTCATTCTAAAAGCATTAAAGATATCCCTGACTTAAACAGTTTTCATCTTTTTGTCGTAATGACGAACGGTCACAAGGAAGCCCTAAAGTCATTAGGAATCTCAGAAAAAAAAATTAAAGTCCTAGCAGGGGGGGTTCCCGACCCTTATTTGATGGATGAATCAGTTTACCGGCAAACGCGCGACATTATCAAAGAAGGGTTAGATTCACTTTATAGAGAAATTCAGCAAAATAGGGAGAACCCCTCTGATGACAACTAATCTCACCGTCGTTCCCATGCAGAAACATCATCTGAAAAAACTTTCTGAACTTGAATGCCTCTGTTTTTCTGAACCATGGTCTTATGAAGGGTTACATGCCGAATTAGAAAATGATCAAGCTTGTTTTTTCGTCGCAGAACAGAACGGATCGATTTTAGGGTATGTTGGGATGTACCATGTTCTTTTGGAGGGGTATATTACAAATATCGCTGTTTTTCCAGACGCACGACGGCAAGGCGTTGGCAAAGCACTTCTTACTTATCTGTCTTCTTTCGCAAGAAAAAATCAGTTTTCTTTCTTGACTCTTGAAGTACGTGTTTCCAATTTTGCTGCGATCCGACTTTATGAGCATCTAGGCTACGAGAAATCGGGGGTTCGGTACAGATTCTATCGGCATCCGGAAGAAGACGCCTTAATTATGACAAACTATCTGAAAGGAGAGTTTACATGAGAATTTTAGGAATTGAAAGTTCCTGCGATGAAACGGCATCTTCAATTGTAGAAGATGGCAGAACCGTCCTCTCTTCTGTTGTTGCATCACAGGTTGAAGAACATAAGCGCTATGGAGGCGTTGTTCCGGAAATCGCGTCTCGCCGTCATGTAGAAGCAATTGTTGGGATTACAGATGAAGCGCTCAAACAAGCGGATCTATCGTTTGATACGATTGATGCAATCGCCGTTACCCATGCGCCGGGACTGATTGGCGCACTGCTCGTCGGTGTTAATTTTGCAAAAGGGTTGTCACTCGCAACGGGTCTTCCCTTGATCCCAGTCCATCATCTACGCTCACATATTGCTTCAAATTATCTGTCGAACCCCGACTTAGAACCTCCGTTTCTTTGCCTTGTCGTTTCGGGAGGCCACAGCCATATCATTGAAGTAAAAGGATATACTGATTTAAAAGTGATCGGAAGAACACGCGATGATGCGGCTGGGGAAGCCTTTGATAAAGCAGCTAGGGCGATGGGACTTCCTTATCCCGGCGGAATCCACCTGGACCGAATTGCAAAAACGGGGAATCCAGACGCGGTTTCTCTTCCACATCCCCATGTCAGCGGGAGCTTATATGATTTTAGTTTTTCGGGACTAAAAACAGCTGTGATCAATCAAATTCACAATGCAAAACAAAAAGGCGAGTCATTAAATGTTCCGGATCTCGCCGCTTCGTTTCGAAAAACGGTGGTGGATTGTTTAATTGAAAAATTTGTGAAAGCTTCTGAGGATTTTGGGTATGATAAACTTGTTATCGCTGGAGGGGTTTCTGCAAATTCCCATCTCAGGGAACGTCTTCAATCAATTTGTAAAGAGCGCGGATGGTCTTTTTACCTGCCAGCTCTGTCTCTTTGCGGAGATAATGCCGCAATGGTTGCTTCTCAAGGATATTATGAACATTTAGCAGGAAATCGTGCTGGACTCGATTTAAACGCTACGGCCAACCTCTCGATTGAAGGAACTTTTCAGAAATAAATTTACAAAATATTTCTTGATAAGCGGTTTCTGGTATATTATAATGACTTAGAATATGTAATTGTTTTAGTTGAGCAGAAAGGATCGATAGTATGACAAATAACAAGTTCGTCCTGAATTGGATAGAAGAAATGAAAAAACTAGTTACCCCAGATAAAGTCGTGTGGATTGATGGATCAGAGGAACAATTAGAGAGCCTTCGCGCTGAAGCGTGTCAGTCTGGAGAACTCATTAAATTAAATCAAGAAAAGCTTCCCGGTTGCTATTTACATCGCACCGCTGTCAATGACGTTGCGCGTGTGGAGCATAGAACTTTTATTTGCACCAAAAACGAAGAGGACGCTGGACCAACAAACCACTGGTGGAACCCAGAGGAAGCGTATCAGAAACTATACGATATCGCAAGAGGCAGCTATAAGGGCCGTGTGATGTATGTAATTCCTTATTCGATGGGGCCAGTTGGCTCTAAATTTTCTAAAATCGGCATTGAACTGACAGACTCGATCTATGTTGTTCTCAATATGGCGATTATGACGCGCGTTGGAAAAGCTGTAATCGATACACTGGGCGATAGCAACGACTGGGTTCGTGGACTGCACTGCCGCTGTGATATTGATGAAGAAAAAAGATACATCTGCCATTTTCCAGAAGACAATACCATTATTTCTGTCAATTCTGGATACGGTGGAAACGTCCTATTGGGCAAAAAATGCTTTGCGCTTCGTATTGCATCCTTCTTAGGTAAAAACGAGGGTTGGATGGCAGAACACATGTTGATCTTAGGGATTGAAAATCCAAAGGGAGAAGTAAAATACATCACCGCTGCCTTCCCGTCGGCATGCGGAAAAACAAATCTTGCGATGTTGATTCCACCGGAAGGATACCGTCAAAAGGGATACAAGGATTGGTGTGTCGGAGACGATATCGCTTGGATGAGAAAAGGGCCCGACGGCAGGCTTTGGGCTGTTAACCCTGAAAACGGTTTCTTTGGAGTTGCTCCGGGAACAAACAACAAATCGAATCCGAATGCGTTAGCTTCTACGCAATCGGATACTATTTTTACGCATGTGGTACAAAATCTCGATGACAACACCGTTTGGTGGGAAGGTCTAGACAAAAACCCACCGAAAAATGCTGTCAACTGGAAAGGTGAACCTTGGGATGGAACTACATCCGAGGAAAAAGGTGCGCACCCCAATAGCCGTTTCACATCTCCTGCAAAAAATTGCCCTTGTATCAGCCCTGAATTTGAAAATGGGCAAGGGGTTCCGATTTCGGCGATTGTGTTTGGTGGACGCCGCGCGCAGACGACTCCGCTTGTCTATCAATCACGCGACTGGGATAATGGCGTCTTCGTAGGTTCGATTATGGCTTCTGAAACTACCGCTGCTGCAACCGGTGCTGTTGGTGTTGTTCGCCGTGACCCAATGGCAATGCTACCGTTCTGCGGATATCATATGGGTGATTATTTTAACCATTGGTTTGAAATGGGTAAAGAACTCGGAGACAAAGCTCCGAAAATCTTTAACGTAAACTGGTTCCGGCTCGACGAGGAAGGGCATTTCATTTGGCCTGGATTCGGCGATAACCTTCGTGTTTTGGAATGGATTTTAAAGCGGTGCGACGGAGAAGTCGATGCCAAAGAAACAGCGATTGGATATGTCCCATATGCTAAGGATATCAACCTCGACGGTCTTGATTTCAGCTTAGATGCACTCGAGTCGATTCTCGAGGTTGACAACGAACTCTGGAAAAAAGAAGCAGAGGGAATCAGCGAATTCTATCAGAAGTTCGGCGATAAGCTTCCGAAGAAATTGGAGCAAGAGTTAAAAGAACTAAAAGAGCGTCTATAAAGCCAGTCACTACTTTGAATAAAAAAAGTAGCGTGAACTGAACCAGTAAAAACGGACAATAGACAAAAAGCCCCCTGATGTAGGATAATAGAACTACATCAGGGGGTGTTGTTATGTCAGGAAAAAAAAGAATGAAACAGTATCCG
>CAKSKO010000066.1 GCA_934465125.1 uncultured Eubacteriales bacterium | reverse complement strand
GATTGAAGGAGTACCGATCATCAAAGGGATTGAGGTAGAAAACATAGAGCTTGCAGATACACTTTCCTTTAAAAACGATGGTGTAAAGCAAGTGCTTCACAGTGTTTCGGAGGAGACGAGGAAAAATGGGTTAAAGGAGATCGATGAGATTGATCTGACAGATTTATCAAATCTTACGCTCCTATATCAGAATAGAATTAAAATCGTATTGGGAAATGCAGAGGATCTCGATTATAAACTTCAAACTGCCGTTACAATTCTTACAACACGATTGGGTCCTCAGGAAAAAGGAACGCTAAATCTATCAGTTGTTTCACAAGACAGTCACTCCTATTTTATGCCAGAGTATATGACTGGCGGAATGAATGATAATTTATCGTAATTTATAAATATTTTTGTTGGTATTATTGAGAATGATTTCATGATTTTTAACGATTTTTTAATTATTAAAAGAAATATAAAGTTGTTATTGAAATTTTTTTTTAAAAGTGTTAAATTAGTTATATTAGTTACATTTAGATAAAGCAGAAGCTTCCATTTATTTGCTAGAGAGAAGTAGAATTAGGAGGAAAAAGCATGTCTTTCGAATTGGAAAATGACTTTGACAATATAGTCCAAATTAAAGTAATTGGCGTTGGCGGGGGCGGCGGGAACGCGCTTGATCGTATGGTGACTTCAGGGGTTAAATGTGTAGAATTCATTTCAGTTAACACTGACAGGCAAGCTTTGCTCCGTTCCAAGGCAACACAGAAAATTCAAATTGGCGAGAAGATTACTCACGGAAAAGGCGCTGGATCAAAACCGGAAATCGGTCAGAAATCAGCGGATGAGAGTCGTGAAGATATCGCAGCAGCTATCAAGGGAACCGATATGGTATTTATCACTGCTGGTATGGGTGGCGGAACTGGTACAGGTGCGGCGCCGATTGTGGCGGAGATCGCAAGGGAAATGGGAATTCTTACAATTGGGATTGTTACAAAACCGTTTGCGTTTGAGGGGCGTCGCCGAATGGAACAGGCTGAGAATGGAATTGCTGCTTTAAGAGAGCATGTGGATTCTTTGGTAGTGATTCCAAACGAACGTTTAAAGTATGCGAGCGAGCAAAGAATTACACTGGCGAATGCGTTTGCAGTAGCAGATGATGTGTTGCGGCAGGGAGTCCAAAGTATATCCGATTTGATTTTACTGCCGGGGCTTGTTAATCTTGACTTTGCTGATGTTACAGCTGTAATGAGAGATGCAGGATATGCACATATGGGAGTAGGTCGTGCATCAGGAAAAGATAAAGCTGAAGTTGCTGCGAATCTAGCAATCTCGAGTCCGCTTCTTGAAACAGCAATTGATGGAGCAAAAGGAGTTATCATTAATATTACCTCTTCGCCGGATATTGGTCTTGACGAGATTGAGACAGCATCGACAATGATTGCAGAACAAGCGGATTCCGAAGCAAATATTATTTGGGGTGCTGCTTTTGATGAAGATATGGATGATGAAATCAGTGTTACAGTAATTGCGACTGGTTTTGCGACAAGAGAGCAATATGTTCCGGTTTTGCCAGCTGAAGAAAAAAATGTTTCCGGATCTCGTGAAAGTCAGCAGACTGGACTTCCAAACCGTCAGAATGGAGCATATCGAAGTACGGTCAATCAGCCGAATTCGAGTCGAACTGTAGAACCTAATAAATCGAAACCATCTGTCAGCCATGAAGACGATACATTTTATGATATTATGTCAATTTTTAATCGAAAATAAAGAGAACATAAAAAATCCCGTTGTGATTATTTCACAGCGGGATTTTGATTGAAAAAATAAAAACATCTGCGGAGTTCAAAAATGTTCACCGCAGGAGAGATGATGCAAAAAAATAGATAAAAGGTTTAACACAGAGGATAGCGTAAAATAAAAAACTGCGGAAAGCAAAAATGCTCACCGCAGATATGGTGGACGTTAACGGACTCGAACCGCTGACCCTTCGCACGTCAAGCGAATGCTCTACCAGCTGAGCTAAACGTCCACATCGAATGCTTTACTATTATATCGGACAATTTATAAAAAATCAAGTCTATTTTCAAAAAAAGTTGAGTTTCTTTTGTGCTTTTGTTGCCGGAAGGATTGTGTTATGTTATAATCAACTGGAAATGTGTTTTATTGCAAAGACCATTTAGATGGGAGACGAATCGGTGATCATACTTGGAATTGACCCTGGATATGCAATTGTTGGATATGGCGCGATAGAGTTTGTAAAAGGAAGATACCGTGCGGTGGGATACGGCGCAATTTTTACAGACGCGGAAAAAGTGTTTTCATCGAGGCTGCAATTGATTTACGATCAGATGACCATCATACTTAAAAAATGCCGGCCTGACGCATTTTCGATTGAAAAGCTTTATTTTCAAAACAATCAAAAAACAGCAATTGGTGTTGCAGAGGCAAGAGGTGTTATCCTTTTAGCGGCAAGTAAGGCTGGTGTTCCAATTTATGAATATACGCCGCTGCAGGTAAAAACAGCGGTAACAGGATATGGACAGGCCGAGAAAAAACAGGTAATGGAGATGACGAAACGGCTTTTGCATTTAAAAGAAGTCCCAAAACCGGATGATACGGCAGATGCGCTTGCAATAGCGATTTGTCATGCAAATGCCGCTGGATCGCAGCTTCGAATGAAGTTGATGCAGGGAGGATAAAAAGGCAAGATGTATTATAGTTTAACAGGAAAACTTATTCATTTGGAACCGGGGACTGCAGTCGTATCATGCGGTGGAGTCGGATATAAATGCTTTATTACGATGTATACCCAACGGGCATTGCCGAAACTTTTAGAAGAAGTGACACTTTATACGCACCTAAATGTTAGAGAAGATGCAATGGAGCTTTTTGGATTTATCAACCAAAGTGAGCTTGGGTGTTTTAAGATGCTTACTTCTGTTTCAGGGGTTGGTGCTAAAGTAGGGCTTGCCATTCTTTCTTCCCTTTCATCCGAGCAGGTGGCGATGGCGATTGCGTCGTCCGACAGTAAAACGCTAACATTGGCGCCTGGAGTTGGAAATAAATTGGCGCAGCGCATTATTTTAGAACTAAAAGATAAATTAAAAAATGTTGTAAAAAATGAACAAGCGGCGATGGCGGTCGGTATCATTTCTTCGAGTAGCAATGTATCTGAAGCGATCGATGCACTGTCAGTTTTAGGATATTCGCCGTCTGAGACCGCGCCGGTTGTTGCGAAACTAGACAGTTCCCTGCCGGTTGAAGAACTGATTCGGTTGTCGCTTAGAAGCATGGCGGGAGGGAAATAATTTTTGGACTTTGAATTCGATTTAGAAAACCGTATTATGGACCCTGATGAGATCCCGGAAGACTGCGACGTCGAGAATCCGTTAAGGCCACAGTCTCTTCGGGAATATATTGGGCAAGATAAGGTAAAAGAGAACTTATCGGTTTTTATAGAAGCGGCGAGGATCAGAAAAGAATCTCTTGACCATGTTTTACTGTATGGTCCTCCAGGGCTCGGAAAAACAACGCTTGCCGGAATCATCGCCAATGAAATGGGAGTCAATCTCAGGGTAACTTCGGGTCCAGCGATTGAAAAACCTGGGGATTTAGCTGCGCTTTTAACCAATTTAGACGATGGAGATCTTCTTTTTATCGATGAGATTCACCGCTTATCGCGCAGCGTTGAGGAGATTCTTTATCCTGCTATGGAAGATTTTGCGATCGATATCATTACAGGAAAGGGACAAATGGCGGCGTCGTATCATTTACCTCTACCGCATTTTACTTTAGTAGGAGCGACGACAAGAGCAGGCCAGTTAACAGCTCCGCTTCGTGATCGTTTCGGTGTGGTGCTGCGACTTGAAATGTATACCCCGGAGGAGCTTTCTTTGATTGTTACTCGCAGCGCTGCTATCTTGAAGATAGAAATTGAGGAGGATGGTGCGCTGGAGATCGCATCGCGCTCAAGAGGGACACCGCGTATTGCAAACAGACTTTTAAAGCGTGTTCGAGATTTTGCGCAGGTTATGAGCGGAGGAGTCATTACTTTGCAAACAGCAAGAACGGCGCTTGACCGCTTGGAAATTGATGAGTTGGGTCTTGACTCCAACGATCGAAGGCTTCTTGATACCTTGATCCGGTTTTATAGCGGTGGTCCGGTAGGGCTTGAAACGTTAGCAGCTTCGATTGGAGAAGAAGCGGTGACGATTGAAGATGTATATGAACCGTATTTGATGCAAATTGGGTATTTAAAGAGAACACCGAAGGGGCGTTGTGCGACGCATTTAGCGTATCTACACTTGGGGATGAAGCCGACTGGCTTATCACAGGAGCAACAGGATTTATTTTCTTTTACTAATGAATAGCGATATTAAAAAGATAGGAATATTTTATCAATAGAATAATGAATACTGTGATCAAAACAGAGACGAATATTTTTGTTTGTGAATTTAGATAAAAACAGGAGTGAATTTTCAATATGGGAAGACTTTTTGGAACAGATGGAGCAAGAGGGATTGCAAACGAAGAGCTTACCTGTGAGCTTGCAATGAAAATCGGAAGAGCGGCGGCAATGGTTTTGACAGATGGGACACATCGGCGTGCAAAGGTTTTAATTGGAAAAGATACACGACTTTCTTCTGATATGCTTGAGGGGGCTTTATCAGCGGGGCTTTGCTCTGTTGGAGCGGATGTTGTTAGTTTAGGAGTTGTTCCGACTCCAGCGGTGGCGTTTTTGGTCGGAAAATATAAAGCTGATGCAGGAATCATGATCTCAGCATCACATAACCCGTATGAATTCAATGGGATTAAAATATTCAGTGGAGATGGCTATAAATTACCCGACGCATTAGAAGAGCAGATTGAAGCGGTTGTACTCGATGAAGTCCAAAAGCCGCAAACGCCGACCGGCGCTGATATTGGGCATGTATGGTATGCAGAAAATGCGGTAAAGGATTATATCGACCATATTAAAAGTACCGTTCCGTTCAGTTTAGACGGCATGAAAATTGCGTTGGATTGCTCGAATGGCTCTGCTTCTAGAACAGCAGAAAAGCTGTTTACAGAGCTAGGCGCCGAGTGCCACATGCTTTTTAATGAACCGAACGGCGTTAACATCAACGCAGATTGCGGTTCGACCCATATGAGGAACTTGATGGATTATGTAAAAGAACACCACTTAGACGCAGGGATCGCGTTCGACGGAGACGCGGACCGCTGTTTGGCTGTTGATGAAAAAGGGAATCTTGTCGATGGAGATTTCGTAATGGCAATTTGTGCAGCAGATTTAAAGTCTCGTGGAAAGCTTTCTAAGAATACGGTTGTTGGAACAGTGATGACCAATATGGGTTTCAACCGCTTTTGTGAGGAAAACGGACTCCATTTTGTTTCTACAAAAGTAGGGGACCGTTATGTTCTCGAAGATATGCTCAGGGAAGAATATAATTTTGGGGGAGAACAGTCTGGGCATGTAATCTTTTTGGATTTTGCAACCACCGGTGATGGCCAATTAACAGCAGCGCAGCTTCTAAGCATCATTAAACGAAGAGAGGCGAAGCTTTCAAGTGTTGCGACACTTATGTCGAGGTATCCTCAGGTGATGGTAAACGTTAAGGTATCCGCTGAGGGGAAGCTTCAGTTCTATACCGACCCCGATATTAAGAATGCGATAGAATCGGTCAAAGAACAGCTGGGAGATACAGGTAGGATCCTTGTTAGGGTTTCTGGAACAGAGCCGTTAGTGCGAGTGATGCTTGAGGGAGAAAACTTTGATCAGATCGAACGGTTTGCAGGTGAAGTAGCCGATCTTGTGAGAGAAAAGCTATCGTAGGATTGAGGGAATAAATTGAGAATTTCAAATTGGAAAGAGTATGAGCTTTTAGATGCTTCGACGGGGGAACGATTGGAGCGATTTGGTAATATTATTTTGATTCGTCCTGATCCGCAGATCATATGGGAAACAGAGAAATCCCATCCAATGTGGAGTCAGGCGCACGCTAGATATCTTCGATCCCGGACAGGGGGCGGACATTGGGAAGAATACAAAGAGATTCCGCCTGTTTGGAGAATCCATTACGATGCTATCACCTTACAGCTCAAGACAATGGGATTTAAGCATACCGGTGTATTTCCAGAACAAGCGGTAAACTGGGAGTTGATCAAGCAGAAAATCAGAGCGGCAAACAGAGAAGTAAAAATTCTGAATTTATTTGCTTATACTGGGGCAGCGACATTAGCAGCGGCTTCCGCCGGAGCAAAGGTTTGCCATGTAGACGCATCGAAGGGGATGGTTTCATGGGCCAGGGAAAACGCGGTGGTTTCGGGCATGAAAGAAAAACCTATTCGGTGGATTGTGGACGACTGTATCAAATTTGTTCAACGAGAGATTCGAAGGGGGAACCGTTATGACGGGATTATTATGGATCCACCGTCTTATGGGAGAGGTCCGGGCGGAGAGGTCTGGAAATTGGAAGAAGAGCTTTTTTCATTTGTAACGATGTGTAAAAATTTGTTATCAGATGATGCTTTATTTCTTTTATTAAATTCCTATACAACGGGCCTTTCTCCGGCTGTGATGGAATATCTGCTGGGAACTGTGATCAAAAAACAACGCGGCGGAATTGTTTCGGCAGAAGAAATTGGGCTGCCGGTTCAAACAAGCGGGCTGGTACTGCCCTGTGGATCAACTGCTGTTTGGCAATCGAATTCATAAGAGAACTATAGATTCGTATCCTTTGCGCTCCTATTGTTT
>CAKSKO010000065.1 GCA_934465125.1 uncultured Eubacteriales bacterium | reverse complement strand
GGATTGGTGCATCCAGTATGGATGTTATCCTGCTCGAAAAGTAAAGCGGAGGACAAACCAAGGAGGAAACAAATCATGGCAGTTATTTCTATGAAACAATTACTAGAAGCCGGTGTCCATTTTGGTCACCAAACAAGAAGATGGAATCCTAAAATGGCGGAGTATATCTTTACAGAACGTAACGGGATTTATATCATCGACTTACAGAAAACAGTAAAAAAGCTCGAGAACGCATACGATTTTGTACGTGATCTTTCAGCAGAAGGAAAACCAGTATTATTTGTTGGAACAAAGAAGCAAGCACAAGATTCCGTTAAAGAAGAAGCGGAGAGAGCAGGTGCATTTTATGTTAATGCAAGATGGCTTGGCGGCATGCTTACCAATTTCTCTACAATTCGCCATAGAATCGACCGCTTAAAGCAACTTCGCAACATGGAAGCTGATGGCACTTTTGATCTGTTACCAAAAAAAGAAGTAATTAAGTTAAATCTTGAAATCGATAAACTCGAAAAATTCTTAGGCGGAATCAAAGATATGAAACAGCTTCCAGGTGCTTTGTTTATCGTTGATCCGCGAAAGGAAAGAATCGCAGTTGCTGAAGCCAAGAAACTAGGAATTCCGATTGTAGCAATTGTTGATACAAACTGTGATCCTGATGAAATTGATTATGTGATTCCCGGCAACGACGATGCAATCCGCGCTGTAAAATTAATTTCTGCAACGATAGCAAATGCAATTATCGAGGGAAGAGAAGGTAAAATGGGTGCTGCTGCAGAAACTCAAGAAGAAACAGCCGAGCAAGTAGTCGCTGAATAACAGAGAAACTAGGGGCTTAAAAATACCCGAGCGTATGCGCGGGTATTTTTTTCTGAAAAAGATTTATAATAAAGAAAGAATTAAATGGAGGTATCTATACATGGCCTTTACAGCAAAAGATGTAAAATCCTTAAGAGAAAAAACTGGATGCGGGATGATGGACTGCAAAAAAGCATTGACCGCATCAAATGGCGATATGGAAGCAGCAATCGACTTTCTTAGAGAAAAAGGTCTGGCTGCAGCAACAAAAAAAGCTGGACGTATCGCTGCAGAAGGCGTTGCATTCAGCTGTGTGAACGACGAAGGAACTATTGGTGTTTTGATTGAAGTTAATGCAGAGACTGACTTTGTTGCCAAAAATGCTGATTTTCAGAATTTTGTAAAACTTTGTGCCGATACGATTATAGAAAACAATCCAGCTGATGTTGAAGCGCTACTCGAGACAAAAGCAGTCGGATCAGATCTGACAGTAGGCGCTTTAGTACAAGACAAAATCCTTACCATTGGTGAAAACATTAAGATCAGACGTTTCGCTCGCTTCGACGGTGTTGTCACTTCTTACAACCACGCAGGCGGCCGAATTGGTGTTCTTGTTAAATTTGACACAACTCCTGAAGTCTTATCGAAAAATGAATTTAAAGCATATGCAAGAGATATTGCGATGCAGGTAGCAGCAGCAAATCCTGCTTATCTGAACGAAGAATCTGTTCCGGCTGATGTCATCGAGCATGAGAAAAAGATTTTGACAGAACAGGTAATCAATCAGGGTAAACCTGCCCAGATTGCTGAAAAAATCGTGATGGGCAAAATTGGAAAATACTATAAAGAAAATTGCTTAGTCGATCAATTGTTTGTAAAGGATACTGATATCACTGTTGCGAAATATACAGAAAATGTTGCGAAAGAACTCGGTGGCAACATTACAATCTCAGCTTTTGTTCGCTTTGAAAAAGGGGAAGGCCTTGAGAAGCGTGAAGATAATTTTGCTGATGAAGTTGCAAGCATGATCAAATAGTTTTGATTGTTGGCAGTAAAAATAAAAAGGGTTTAAGATACGAATATCGTATCTTAAACCCTTTTATACGAGCAAAAACGTTGATTCAAATTGTCTTTATGTCGTATTTTCTTTTTATGTATTTTCCGACAATTCATTGGAAATCACTTTACATAAGCTTTCCAGTATTGTAGAATAGTATAAATAGATTCTAAGGAGTGTTATATTTGGAACCAAAATATAAAAGAATCCTATTAAAATTAAGTGGAGAAGCTTTAGCTGGAGATCGAAAGCACGGTATTGATTTTGATACGGTGCTTAAAATATGTTCCTCTATTAAAAAATGTGCAGATATAGGGGTACAAATTGGAATTGTTGTAGGTGGTGGAAACTTCTGGCGTGGACGAAGCAGCGGAAAAATGGACCGTACCCGCGCTGATCATATGGGAATGCTTGCAACGGTAATCAATGCTTTAGGCGTTGCGGATGCGTTAGAACAGTTAGGAGTCCAGGTTAGAGTTCAAACAGCGATCACAATGCAGCAAGTAGCGGAACCATATATCAGAAACCGCGCTGTTCGCCATTTAGAAAAAGGGAGAGTCGTTGTTTTTGGCTGTGGAACCGGAAATCCATTCTTTTCAACAGATACAGCAGCCTCTCTCCGTGCTGCTGAGATTGATGCGGACATTATCCTAAAGGCTACTATGGTAGACGGTGTTTATGATTGTGATCCGAAATTAAATCCAAATGCAGTAAAATATGATACATTGTCATTTTCTGAGGTTCTAAACAAAGATCTTGGAGTTATGGACAGCACTGCAGCATCTCTTTGTAAAGACAATGATATTCCTATTTTAGTGTTCAACATTGACGATCCGAAGCATATCGTTGATGCGGTATGCGGAAATCCAATGGGAACACTTGTACAAACTAAAAACTAATCTTGAGGAGGCTTCTATTATGTCTATGGAACAAATCTTTCAAAACACAGAGGATCGCATGGCAAAATCAGTCCATGTTCTCTCATCAGAATACGCAGCAATCCGTGCTGGACGCGCAAATCCTGCCGTATTAGACAAAATCATGGTAGATTATTACGGTACTCCGACTCCAATCAATCAATTAGCAGCCGTATCCGTTACAGAAGCAAGGACTCTAACGATTTCCCCTTGGGATGCATCTGTTACAAAAGGAATAGAAAAGGCTATTCAAACGTCTGATCTTGGAATCAACCCTCAAACAGATGGAAAAACGATTCGTATTATATTCCCTCAGCTTACTGAAGATCGACGCCGTGATATTGTAAAAGATATCTCTCAAATGGGTGAGGAAGCAAAGGTTGCAGTTCGTTCTATTCGCCGAGATGCGATTGACAAATTAAAAAAAATGAAAAAGCAATCTGAGATCACCGAGGATGATTTAAAACACGCTGAAAAGCATACTCAGCAGCTAACCGACCAATATTGTAAAGAAATCGACGAGATTTCCACGAAAAAAGAAAAAGAGATTATGGCAATTTAGTGTCTGGTTTTGTAATCATTTATAAGATTGGCAGTGAAAAACGATGGGCTTATTTTTTAAAAAAAAAGAAAAAGAAAAACTGCGAAATTTGCCAAAGCACGTTGCAATTATTATGGATGGTAATGGTAGATGGGCTAAAAAGCGCGGTTTGCCGCGTTCGGCAGGGCATTCTGTAGGCGCAGCAAACTTCAGAACAATTACAAAATACTGTAGTAAAATCGGTATCTCTTATTTAACCGTGTTCGCCTTTTCAACAGAGAACTGGAAACGTCCTTTAGAAGAAGTAAACGCACTGATGAATCTTTTCAAGGAATACCTTGAAGAAGCGCTATGCGACTTTGCAGATGAAAACATCCGTGTTATTTTCTTAGGAGATAAAACAGCCTTTTCTGAAACACTGCAGGCTTTAATTGAAGAAACAGAACAGTCTTCGAAGAACAAAGACGGAATGGTATTAAACATTGCGATGAATTACGGAAGCCGGGATGAAATTGTCCGTGCGGCAAAGAAGCTTGCAAGCGAAGTAAAAGAAGGAAGTCTCTCGATTGATGAAATAAACGAACAAATTTTTTCTGATCGGCTATACACAGCCGGTCAGCCGGACCCGGATTTAATCATTCGCCCAAGCGGAGAATACCGTATTTCTAATTTTCTGTTATGGCAATCGGCCTATGCGGAATATATTATTATGGACCGATTATGGCCGGATTTTAAACCAAATGATTTAGAAAGAGCACTGGATGAATATTCTTTAAGAAACAGGCGCTTCGGAGGTGTATAAATGATCACTAGGACAGTATCTGGTATTATTGGAGCAATCCTTGTAATCGTTGCACTCTTTTTTAATCAACCTTTCCCACTTTTGCTCAACATTTTGGTTGCATTGGTCAGTTTTTTATCTATGTACGAAATCTTTGTTGCAACGGGCGTTTCTAAAATACGAATTCTCATTATTCCGAGTCTTTTATTTTCTTCACTTGTTCCATTATTTAGAAATGAAGAAACATTTCAAATTGCATGGTATCTTTATACGATCGCAATTTTCTGTATTTTAATATTTTGCAAAAATACGGTTAGTTTCAAAGAAGTTTCATGTGTATATACAATGTCGTTTGTTATCACTTTTTGTCTGAGCATGTTAATCACCCTACGGGACTATGCTGAGATTTATGGAACATTTTTCGTAGTTTTGGTATTAGCAATCGCCTGGATGACTGATACAGGTGCTTATTTTTGCGGTAGTTTCTTTGGAAAACATAAGTTATGCCCTTCTATTAGTCCCCAAAAAACGGTCGAAGGCGCTGTTGCCGGAATTTTAGTATCTTTGTGTTCCATCGTTTTAATTTGCTTTGTTTTTCAAACATGGTTTTTTAGTTCTGAAGTTTCCATAAACTATGCCAGCTTACTGATTATGGGAACAATTGCTTCTGTTCTTTCTATCTTAGGAGATTTGTCCTTTTCTATTGTCAAGCGCAGCTATCATATCAAGGATTTTGGGAATGTCATTCCAGGGCATGGCGGGATCTTAGACCGTATGGACAGTGTGATGTTTGTCGGTCCGTTTGTTTATTTTTTTATTCATTTTTTCCCTATTATCCTTAGATAAAATGGCAATAATACTATAAGTTGGTGAATAAAATTGATTCATAGCCTTACTATTCTTGGATCGACTGGTTCGATTGGAACGCAAGCACTCGATGTTGTACAAAAATTGAATTTGACGGTATCTGCACTAACTGCCAATCAAAACATTAAACTGCTTGAACAACAAATCCGTCAATTCATGCCAAAATTAGTGGCAGTATTTGATAAAAAAGCAGCAGAGAAACTAAGGAATAATATCTCCGACCTTTCTGTGAGCGTTTTAGAGGGGATTGACGGCATTTGTGAAGTTGCTGCATTTGAAGAATCTGACCTTGTTTTAAATGCAATTGTTGGAATGGTCGGTCTACGGCCTACACTAGCAGCAATCGCTGCAAAAAAGAATATTGCCTTGGCCAACAAAGAAACACTCGTCGCCGGTGGCGCACTTGTGATGAAGCTAGCGAAAAAAAATCATGTTAATATTTTACCTGTTGACAGTGAACACTCAGCTATTTTTCAATGTTTGCAGGGGTGTCCAACGAGAGATGCTTTAAAACGAATTATTCTCACCGCTTCAGGTGGCCCGTTTTTCGGAATGACAAAAGATGATCTGCGAAGTGTTACTCCATCGGATGCACTGAAGCATCCAAACTGGAATATGGGTGCTAAAATTACGATCGACTCTGCATCCATGATGAATAAGGGACTCGAAATTATTGAAGCTGTCTGGCTATTTGAACAGTCGGCCGATCAGATCGACGTGGTTGTTCACCGAGAAAGCATTGTACACTCTCTGATTGAATATCAGGATCATTCTGTTATTGCTCAGATGGGGCTGCCTGATATGCGTATCCCGATTCAATATGCTATTACGTATCCCAACCGGTATCCATCTCCTGTTGCACCGCTCGATCTTGTAACGTGCGGATCCTTGACGTTCTTTGAACCTGACTATGAAACATTTGACTGTTTGCGGGCTTGTAAAACAGCAATCAGCAAAGGCGGGTTATTTCCTGCCGCAGTAAATGGTGCAAATGAAGAAGCTGTCAGACTGTTTTTAAATGGAAAAATTTCATTTTTAGAAATCGGAGCGCTAGTTATGGAAGCTATGGATCATCAAGAGAATAAAGAAATAAATTGTTTAGAGGATATTTTAAACGCTGATAAGAGCGCTAGAGATTATGTTTTGAGTGTGATTTGACCATAGTTATTCGATCTATATAAATAGACCGTTTAGAGGAATATCATTTTCTCTTTAAGGAAAGGAATGATCGGTATTACCGCTGTACTTTTAATTTTGATTGCTGTGTTACTGTTTGGATTCATTATTTTTATACATGAATCCGGGCACTTTTTTACAGCAAAAATGATGGGTGTAAAAGTAAATGAATTCGCTTTGGGGATGGGCCCGGTTTTATTTAAATTTCAAAAAGGTGAAACGCAATATTCGTTGCGCTTATTTCCAATCGGAGGTTACTGTGCAATGGAGGGAGAAGATGAAGAAAGCGAAGATCAAAGATCCTTTTCTAAAAAGCCTGTATGGAAACGGATGATTATTGTTGTCGCCGGAGCAGTGATGAATATCTTATTAGGTTTTATTTTAATGATGCTTCTTTTGATACAGCAGCCTGCTTTTGCATCTACAACTGTTGCAAAATTTGCCAACGACGCCGTTTCAAATCAATCAGGGTTATCTGTTGGAGATCAGATTCTTTCGATCAACGGCTATAAAATATCGACAGACCGAGACCTCACTTTCGCACTAGCAACGGATCCTGATTTTTGTGTTGATATGATGGTTTCGCGCGGTGACGAAAAGCTGCATCTTGAAAAAGT
>CAKSKO010000064.1 GCA_934465125.1 uncultured Eubacteriales bacterium | reverse complement strand
CAATACAAGCGATCAAACCGGGCAGTCTGTATCTTAAAAGTACAAAAAGACAAACTAAAATAAGTGCAATTATTCCAGCGATTCCCATCGCATTAAGCGCTGATGCACCAAGCGTTGGACTAATGGATCCAAAATTCGTAGTTTCTAATTTAAAAGGGAGTGCTCCTGCATTGATTTTTGCCGCCAGAGATGAGGCTTCATTTGAAGTGAAGTCACCGGAGATAGTTGCGACTCCGTCTGTAATCGGTTCGTTTACAGTTGGGTACGAGATCATAACATCGTCCATCCAGATGGAGATCGTTTGGTTGACAAGTCTCGTTGTTGCTTCCGCAAACTTTTTGGTTCCTTCGTTATTAAAAGTAAGCTTTACAAGATATTTCGGCTGGTTTGTTTGCTGATCTGTTGACATCACAGCCTCTGCACTCTGAATATCTTTTCCTTCAATCAGCACGTTTGTTGCCGTGATTCCTTTTGGCGTTTTATATACTGGTTGTCCGTCGGAATCATATTCCATTGATGTGTACTCGTTTCCTTCACGAAATGTTAACGAAGCTGTTGCAGAAAGTTCTTCGATTGCTTTTTCAGGATCGAAAGTTGTTTCGTCTTCCTTCCAGGGAAAACGTACGATAATTCTATCGTTGTCGTAATCAGCATAGAGTTCATAGTCTGTAATATTGTTCTTGACCATACGTACTTCAATGATAGATTTTGCAGAGTCGATCTGCTCTTTTGTCGCGTCGATACCATCTGCAGGACCAAAGGTCGCCTCAACTCCACCTTTGATATCAATGCCCCATCTGATATCCTTTACTCCTTTGATATAAGTAACTGGGATGTCTCCGTTTTGCCCATACACCCCAAAGAACGAGGCGAAGCTGACAAGCAGGAGAAGTGCAGCTAGGATGAAAAAGACTGGTTTACCTACTCGCTTCATGAGTGAATGTCCTCCAATACAATATGTTACCTGTAAAATATATTTTTGTAATAGGTTCTGTTATTAATTTACAGGCATAGCAAGAATAATTATATGTTTTTTGTAAGAAAAAGTCAATTGCAACATGCTACACATGATAATAAAATATGAGAAGGGTTTGGTAGCTTGAAAAACAAAACAGGAACTGCTACAATTCTAAAATAGTATAATGATATTGAAAAGAGGTACTTTTATGCAGGAGATTAAAGTGCAAAAGACAACTGCTCCAAAGAGAAAACCATACGATGAAAGTAGGCTGGGCTTTGGTAGCATTTTTACAGATCATATGTTTATGATGAATTATGATGAAGGAGAAGGTTGGCACAATCCGAGGATTGTGCCGTATGGACCGATTTCGATGGAACCATCGGCGATGTGTTTGCATTACGGACAAGAGGTTTTCGAAGGAATGAAAGCCTATAAAACAAAAGATCAACGCGTTCTTTTGTTTCGTCCGGAAAAAAATATGGAGCGTTTGAATGTATCAAATAGACGACTTTGTATTCCAGAGATAGATGAGGCGTTTTGCATAGAGGCAATTAAGAAATTAGTAGAGTTAGAAAAAGACTGGATCCCAACAATGGAGGGAGCTTCTTTATATTTACGCCCGTTTATTTTTGCAGTAGATCCTTGTATTGGGGTGCGTTCGGCGCGTCATCTTGTCTTTATGGTAATTTGTTCGCCTGTTGGCGCTTATTATCCAGAAGGACTCAATCCAGTAAAGATCTATGTTGAGCAGAAGTATGTTCGTTCAGTGCGTGGAGGAATAGGGTTCACAAAGACTGCCGGGAATTATGCTGCTTCTTTGAAAGCACAGGACGATGCACAAAAGCAAAACTATACGCAAGTATTGTGGCTCGATGGGGTAGAAAGAAAGTATATCGAAGAAGTCGGGACGATGAATGTATTTTTTGTCATCGATGATGAGATTGTTACCCCTGACCTGCAGGGTTCTATTTTATCAGGAATCACAAGAATGTCGGCGATCGAGTTATTGGAAGCCTGGGGCTATGAAGTACATCAGAGAAGAATTTCGATCGATGAAATTGCAGCAGCTTATCGAGCTGGAAAATTGAAAGAGGCGTTTGGAACGGGAACCGCCGCGGTTATTTCTCCGATTGGACAACTAAAATGGGGAGATACTGTTATGAAATTAAATGATGGAAAGATTGGAAAAATCTCAAGACGTCTTTATAATAACTTAACAGATATTCAATGGGGCAGAACACCGGATTATTTTGGATGGACTGTTGAAGTGAAGGGATAAAATAGAAAAATTTTTAAAAAATAATTGTTTTTTTAAAGGCCATTTACTGTTAAAGATAAAGGGCCTTTATTTTATTTTGATTAGCATTTTTATTCATAGTTTAGAAATAAAATTTTGGAGAAACACAATAGATACAATGATAGAAGGTGCTTTTTGGTGAAAATTTTGCTGCTGTAGATATGATTATACTTGTTGTGTGAAAAAATATAGTGTATAATCAATATGAAATATTTGAAAACTTGATTTGCCGAAAACTTCATTTATCAGATAAAAGCTTCTTTCAGCCCGAAAGAATGAATAGCAGGAGTAAAACCTTGAGAACAAAATTAAGCAGTCTAAACAATTAAAAAAGGAGAATAACTACTGAGTGAATTTTTTTGGGTACTAAAAGTTGTTTTATATTATTTGCGCTTGAAAAAGGAGATTGCTAAATGGATATTGATATTTTATTATTTTTTCAAAATATTCGAACTGAATTTTTTGCGACATTTATGCTGCAAATTTCTGAACTGGCAGAAGAATTACCTTTATTGATTTTAATAGCGGTTATTTACTGGTGTATAGATAAGAAATCGGGAATTTTTACAGCTTTTAGTTTTCATATTTCAAACTTAACATATTCTGTATTAAAAGCCACTTTTTGTGTAAAGAGGTCATGGGTAAGGGACACACGTATTGTACCCTATGAAGCAGCGATTGAAAATGCAACTGGTTTCTCATTTCCTAGTGGCCATGTTGTAAGAACCTCATCGATCATGGGTTCTTTAGCTTATACATACAGAAAATATAAATCAATCATGTGGTTATGTATTGTGTTTTTACTTTTGACAACATTTTCGAGGACATACTTAGGTGTGCATACTCCTCAGGATGTGTTACTTGGTCTATTTTTTCCATTTTTAGTCATATTTTTAGTAAAATTACTTTTGGATTATATTGATAAACATCCTACCAAGGATATTTATGTTTTGATTATAGGAAGTGTACTTTGTGTTGGAGCACTTTTTTATTTTGTATATAAATCATATCCTGCAGATATGGATAGCGCAACCTTAACTAGAGGTGCGTTTAAAAACGCAGGCGGTGTAATAGGATTTTTGATTGCTTGGTTTTGCGAGAGAAGATGGGTTAAATTCGAAACCAGAGGAGCATTGCATCAACAAATTGTAAAAGTAATTATAGGTGCTGAGTGTATTTATCTTATAATGGTACCAATGTACTCATGGCTTGGACAAATAATGGACAGACAAGTAGCAGCATTTTTCAAAGGTCTTTTGACTGCTCTATTTATTTTTGTGATTTACCCTTTGATTTTCTCTAAAATACTACAAAGAATTAATAAAAAGAAAGAAAAAAATTCACAAAAAAATATGGAGGAACAGCAGGTTAGTGCATAATAAACTTAACTGCTGCGTTGTAAAATATTTTTAATAATCGGATTATGATTGGATATATTTAATTGATAGTTTTTGTTTAATATTCAGCAAGTTCAAAGTATAAATTATTAGTATAAAGAGTTTTTCATTTATATTACTTCTAATTTTTAGTGATAAAAACGTTGACTTTTTAATAAAGACGTTGTATAATACAGAAAACGTGAGAGTATAGTCATGAGGTGCTAATATGTACATTTCGAATCAAGAACTTACTATGCAGCGCTTTATGGATGAAAAACTCGTTGAACTTGTGAAACAGCAAAATCATGATGCGTTTGAAGAATTGGTTATTCGCTATCTTCCTTTGATCAAAATGAGAGCGCAGGCTTATCATCGGTTAGGACTAGAGAAAGAGGATTTGCGGCAGGAGGGTTTGTTGGGGCTTTTGCATGCAGCAACGACTTACCAGCCGTCTTATGGTATTTATTTTAAAACGTATGCTGCTGTTTGTATTGAACGAAACTTGATTGCAGCATATCGGGTAACAAAACGCAAAAAACAGATACCAGTGAGTCAGGTGATTTCTTTTCATGACACTCAGAACAAAGAGGAGATTGAAAAGCAAATCTCTTACAGCGAAAACACTGATCCGGAAAATTTTATAATCAAAAAAGAAGAAATTCTCTTATGCAAAAAAAGAATGAAAACACTCCTATCAGATTTGGAATTTCAAATTTTGTCCTTGTATGTAGTTGGTGCATCCTATTGTGAAATCGCAAAACGGCTATCGGTCGATGTAAAAGTGGTTGACAACGCATTGCAAAGGATCCGTAAAAAAGGGAAAAAAGCGGTTTCATAAACAGTAAACAATTGAATGTGCCCAAGTAGCTTATGTAGTAGAGCGTTGTGATCATCAAAGGCGTCGGTGCAACTCCGTCCAAGGGCAAATATTTTTAATCCAAAGCGAGGTATATCAAATGTACGAAGACAAGACTCTCATTTGCAAAGAATGTGGCGCTGAATTTGTGTTCACTGCAGGTGAACAAGAATTTTATGCATCAAAAGGTTTCGTAAACGAACCGCAAAGATGTAAAGCCTGTCGTGATGCACGTAAAAATGCGTCAAAACCAGAGCGTGAAATGTATGTTGCAACATGTGCTTCTTGTGGTCAAGAAGCAAGAGTTCCTTTCAAACCACGTGAAGATCGCCCAGTATACTGCAGCGAGTGCTTTGCAAAAATGAGGGAAGAATAAGCATATAATTTTTATGCAATCAAAACGCTCCGGCTTTTCCGGGGCGTTTTTTATTTAGGCAAAAGCGAAGTCTCAAACGCAGTTTATGCACCAAAAATTGTATTTTCAATCTTTTTCTTTGCTACTATTTGAGGGTGAATTTTGCTAAAGCGGTTTTTATTTTTTTACACGCGCTGCGCCACATCCTATAGTTAAAATATAATATAAAAAGAGACCGCGTGACTAAACACTCACGCGGTCTCTTTTTACTTTTATCGTATAAGAAACTTAGCCTACAACTTTCTTTTTGAAAACACGAACGGAATGATGTATAACAGTCTCGTTTGTTGGTGCCAAGATTCCGGTCGTAGAGGGTGATACTTCCACTCTTTGCAGGGGCTGCGTGTTGGTGGCACGACAGCTCTGTCGACGGTATTTTTATTTAATGAATTTATTATAGTCTAATAGGAGTCTAATAGGCGAAATTTGTCAAAAAAAGTTCGGCGCAAACGGTAAAATGAAAAATCTGCGCACAACTAAGTACACGGCTTGCCCGTCGCAGGCGTGCGACGAGAGTCCAGGGTTTACCACCTGCGGTGGGAGCACATTGCGCCTAGGGTATAATGCGTGGAATTGTTTTATATACCCGCGCTAATTTTTGGGCGCAACGAGGGTTCAGGGCTCAGCCCTGGTGCTCGCTACAGGTGCGCATGTCGGATACTTTTCTCTCGACGCCATTTTCATCGATTAGCACAAGTGAATCTAGCTTCGATGCGAGATCCGCCTTGACTTCCTCAATGTATTCGTTGCGCAGGTTTTCTTGCTCGACTTTCTCAGCTTCTGTTAACTCGGCCGTCTTGGATTTCTGTGCTAACTCATTGATGCGCTGGATTTTTTCTTTTGTCATAGTTATTCTCCTTTATTTTAAAAAATGGGGCATTAAAGCATATCCAGCCCCAAAGAACACATCGGCTTCGATTGCCGATTGCTCGTCGAAGCAGATAACTTCATTTTGAGGTTTCTGGTTCCGACTGTCGTAGATCATGAACGGGACAGGTTCAGATGTATGCGTCTTGATCGAAAGAGGAGTCGGGTGATCGGGAAGGATCATGAGTTTATAGTCATCGAGCTCGGAGACGGCATCTAAGAGAGGGCAGAGGATCCGTTCATCGATCAGCTCGATACTCTTGATTTTTTGTTCAAGTTCACCTCGGTGTCCGCACTCGTCCGGTGCTTCGACATGGATGTAAACAAAATCCTGCCCGTGCTTTAATTCTTCGACCGCTGCCTGCATTTTTCCGGTGAAATTTGTATCAATATATCCGGTTGCACCCTCAACGCTGCAAACATGCATGTTTGCACAAATACCGATTCCTTTTACCAAATCAACCGCAGAGACGATCGAGCCCTGTTTCCCGAATTTCTCGGAGAACGGATCAAGATTCGTTTTTATACCTTGTCCCCAAAGCCAGATCGCGTTTGCAGGATGTTTCCCTAGCTGTTTTCTTTTTAAGTTGATCGGATGATCCTTTAGCAGCAGATAGCTTCGTCTCATCAAATTAATTAAAATATCTCCGCACGATCCTTTTGGGAGATAAGACGCTATTTTTTTTCCTGTAATGTCATGCGGTGGGGTGAAGGTGGTCTTTAACAGATTTTCGTCGGTCGATACCACGCAGTGTCGGTAATTTGTCCCGGTATAAAAACGCAGACTGTTACCCTGAAGTTCTTTCTTGAGAAATTCAATGAGAACAGAAGCCTCATCTGTTGAGATATCATCAGCGCAATAGTCGATCAACGTTTGGTCCTCATCATCTGAAAGTGTTACAAAATTACATCGCATCGTAATGTCTTGTTGGGATAGTGGAATCCCGATGCTGGCAGCTTCTAATGGAGAACGCCCGGTGTAAT
>CAKSKO010000063.1 GCA_934465125.1 uncultured Eubacteriales bacterium | reverse complement strand
CCTATTCTTTTTTGTTCGTTACTTTTATAACTGAACTTTTTTATTATACATCATAATACGTAATATAAAAAGGGTGCTTTCAAATTAAAAAATCCTTTTTTTACCACATAATAATACAGTGCCGGAAGAAAGCGCATATACCTTCTTCCGGCTATCTATATAAAGCGGTCTGGGGCTGACAGCCGCCCGCATTCCCATAGTATGCCTCAACTCTTCTAAAGGATACTTGTCTAACCGCCCTATTTTCTGTATCAATTTTGTATAAAAAGAAAAATATTCCCTTTCTTTCTAATATATAGGGCGTCTTTTCTTTGATTTCATTATTTTCTAAGCAAAAAATTTTTCCAGAAAATATCTTAAATACTATTTACTCTTTTTTTAATCTCTCTGTTCCCTCTTCGCTGCCTTTCTTTTTTCTTCTTTCTCTTACATATACAATACAAGAAACCACAAGCGCCAATGCGGTAATGATGCGAAAAATCATAAGGTGCATTCCACTAAACAGGTTCATCCCACTAATAATACCAAAAGTCCACCAAACTCCCGCAAAGAAAAAGTATCCGCTTAAAAAGTAAAAAATTTTATCTTCTTTGCGAAACTTCACAAACAGAAGTAATGATACTACTATCAAAAGCGCCGCATAAGCATATCTCATGATCTACTCCTTTTTAGCAATCTTTCTTGTTATTTTGTTCTTCTGTCTTAATCTCATCACATTTTTTTTGATAGGCATATCGGTATAAACAAAACACCAAATATCCACCAAATAAAATTGATCCGATATACTGCACCCATAGCATAAACGCACTGCTTTCAAACAGTTCTAAAATCACCCAGTTACAAAACATCCACGCGCCTTCAAACAGAAAATAAAAAGCAAACGGTTGGTAAAACGGATATTCTCTCAATGAAGGCGTAAACAAAATCGTCGCCAAAGCAAAACAAATAAGCGACGCTATTACAGCAATCCACATCATCGTTGGTTCCTCCTATTTTACGAGTCAAATTCTGTTTTTGTGCGGGATGAAAACAGAATTAGCGATAATTTGCCACTATTTTAGCATTTTTCCCTTTTGCAAATAAGTCCCTATTCCTAACCTTTTGATTTATTTTGCCGTTTATCACATAAAAGTACTTTTCTATGAATTAAAAAGTCTATCCATTTTTTCTAACGAAATGGTTCCATTTTTTCATTATAAAGGCCACACCTTGTTATTTTCCAGAAAAACTCAGTCTTATATTCCTTTTCAATCGCCTGTAGCAGTAAACTGGGGTTAATATTATTTTTGCTGCCCGCCGACAGCGTCACCAGCAGTTTTATCTTTTCTTTATTTTCTATGATCTGATATTCTGCAATATGCTCTTTTAAATCAATTTCTTGTATCCCCGATTTTGATTTCTTTTCGCAAGGAATCGAATCCTTTGCGAAAAACGAACAGAGCATGTTTTCTATTTCTCGATTTGAGAGCATTTCGTTCTCACAAACAATTGCATACAGCGCGTAAGAGATTTTTTTCGCAGGCATAACAGGCTCAGTTACATCAAATATACAAATCCCCTTTGGAAGACAATGGCAAAGCGCTTCTTTAATTTGAAATCCTTTGATATCCTCCGTCAGTTTTACATCCATCGCCTCCCGTTTTCCGCAGATTCCTAGTGAAAGTGGGAGAGGAAATGTCAAAAAGAGATGTGGGTGAAAACCCTCTGTCATCCAAACAGGAAGCCCTGACTGCTGTAACGCGCGCGACATCGTCCGAACAAGATCAAGGTGAGAGATATATTTTGCCTCATCGTCTTTTGTAAACCATACTCTAGCATTTTTCAAAGCAGATTCCTCCTTTAAAACAGGTCGCACCGCAGTTGGAACATTGTTCCCGGCAGTTTTTTGTCGTTTGATTCTGATACGCGCGCCCACATTCTTTTTGTAAGAATTCTTTCGTTACCCCATAGTCGATATGATCCCATGGGAGAATTTCGTCAAATTCACGTTTGCGCGTTCCATAGAATAACGGATCTACCCCAGCGTCCTCAAACACTTGTATCCATTTTTCAAGCGAAAAGCAGTCTGACCATCCGTCGAACCTGCAGCCCCTTTCCTGCGCAAGCTTTAATACCTTGCAAAGCTTTCTGTCTCCTCTTGAAAAGATTCCCTCTAAAAAGCTTGTGTCTGCGTCGTGCCAGTGAAATGTTATCTTTCTGCTCGTAATCGAATCTCTAAGATATTTCTGTTTCTCATGCAGCATTTCGATCGTATCTTGCGCTTCCCACTGAAACGGTGTAAACGGTTTTGGGACAAACGATGACGCGCTCGCCGTTACCTTTACCGCACGCCCTTTCGGTTTGTTGGGGTTCTTATAATAAAGGTCAACCACCTTTTGACAAAGCTCCGCAATCCCTTTGACATCATCGAGCGTCTCCGTCGGGAGCCCTATCATAAAATAAAGTTTGACCGATGTCCAGCCGGCTGAAAACGCCTTTTGGCAGGTTTCAAAAAGTTCCTCTTCGGTTACATTTTTGTTTATGGTATCACGAAGCCGCTGCGTTCCCGCTTCAGGCGCAAACGTAAGTCCGCTTCTTCTCACCGTTTGAAGCTTTTCCGCAAGTTCCGCTTTGAATCCATCTACCCGTAAAGATGGCAAGGAAATGCTGACATTTTCTTTTTCTGCCCATTTTGTCATGTTCTCGAGGAGTTCTTCGATCTTCGTATAATCACTTGAACTCAAAGATGAAAGAGACACTTCGTCGTATCCGGTAGAAGCGCATAGATCGTGGCATTGTCTGTCGATTACCTCGGGGGATTTTTCACGGACAGGACGATACAAAAATCCTGCTTGACAAAATCTACAACCCCTGATACAGCCGCGAAAAATTTCGGCAACAGCTCTATCGTGCACAATCTCGATCATCGGAACAACAAATTGTTTTGGATAGTAGGAATGATCCATATCCAAAATGATCCTCTTTTTGATCGTTTTGGGTGCGCCATCTCTGGCGACAAACGCTTTGATTCTTCCATCTTCATAATACGAAACATCATAAAGCGATGGCACATATACCCCTTCAATCTGCGACGCCGCGAAAAGAAATTCTTCTCTTGTTTTATTTTCTTGTTTAAAGGATCGGTATAAGTTTATCACCTCTAGATCAACTTCTTCGCCCTCTCCAATAAAAAACAAATCGATAAACTCCGCCATCGGCTCCGGGTTGCTGGTGCAAGGCCCTCCCGCTACGACAATTTGCGAAAGTAGTTTTCGATCTTTTGATAAAATTGGAATATCTGCAAGCTCGAGCATGTTTAATACGTTTGTGTAACTAAGCTCATATTGCAGCGTAAACCCAATAAAATCAAAATCCGTGATCGGATCGCCGCTTTCGAGTGCAAACAACGGAATCTCATTTTTTCTCATTTCTTCTTCCATATCGATCCACGGCGCAAATACTCTCTCGCACCAGATGTCTGGTACCTCATTGAACTGACTATAAAGAATTTTCATTCCAATATGCGACATTCCGACTTCATACGTATCCGGAAAACAAAACGCAAACCGGATCGCAATGTCTTCTTTGCTTTTAACCACACTTCCGATCTCTCCGCCAACATACCTTCCCGGTTTTTGTACTTTTAGCAGTATCTTTTCTATTCCTTTTCCTACCATCGCAATCCTCCATACATTCCCTCATTTTGATTTATTATACCCCTAGCTGACATTCTCTACAAGCCTTTCTGCCCTAAGAAAAGAAAAAACGATATCTTTTTCCTCTCAAATACCCGTAAGTTTTTATAGCCACTTTCTATTATTATTTTTCAAAAATTGCTCCTTTAGAGCCTGACGTAACATGGTGCATATATCGCTTGAGATAGGCCGTTGGTTCTTGTTCCGGCGGAAAAAATTTTTCTCTTCCGTGCATCAGCTCTTCTTCTGAAACCTCCAGACAAAGGCGCCTATTTTCGGTATCGACCGAAATCGTATCGTGAACCCTTTCCAAGCACAATCGTTCCCATCTCAGTGGCCTCCGGAGAAGTATCCAGCTGCAGCACCTCTTGTCGTGTCGAAAAATCTCCCGTCTGTAATCGATGCTATACTCAAATCCATTTTTATTCTTGTCAAATTCGAATTTATAGAATAATTAATTATTCCAACGTTCCTTATTTTTCAAGGCTTCCAGTACCTTGATGAAACGATATACATTTCCCCTTATTTTTCCCTTAGTGAGATAATCGTAAGGAAAATAAGGGAATGTCTTTTTTAATCATTGCCCGCAACTTTATCTAGAATCCTTGCTGAGTTTTGCTTAGCTTTTCTAGTTGCGTGAGCGTAGACATTCATGGTGATACGTACATCTGAGTGCCCTAACAATTCCTTCACATCCTTCGATGCTGCCCCTGCGGCGAGAAGATCTCTTGTGTAGGTGTGTCGTAACTGGTGAAATTGAAAGCCTTCCAATTTCTTTGATACGAACTTGCACACAATACTAAGTGTACTCGGCAGCTCTAGACAGCCATCCGGTCTTAAGCAGACAAAGGAGATTTCCTTATCATCTGCCGGGATCTCTTGGGTTCCGTTCAGATGATAGTATTCATAATACACTCTGTTTTTGTCTTGTACTTCTTTGTAGTAGTTACAATGGTAAATTCCACCATACTCCATCCGGCTTTTTAGTTGTCCCTTTCTATCTGTTTTCAGTATTTCTGTATGAATTATAGCATGCACCCTTTATAGTTGCAATGTGCAACATAATGATTATTTTAAAATTTCATAATGCCTGAAAATATAATAATTATTAAACTTCTTAAAACAGGTGAAATCTCAATCTTAAGTTGGGATATAGCATCTCCCGTATCGCAAGAGCTTGTTAAAATACCCAACTTTGCTTGATGTGTTTTTTCGCTCATTCAGTGTAACGAAAACAGCACACGGATTCCGTCCATGTGCTGTTTTTTAAGATTTTCCTTATTTAGTTTTTACTACGCCTCTTTTTTATTTCTTCTTATAGATAAAGTTATCATAATTTCTCCAGACACTAGAAGAGGTACTATCCAACTCAGTAAACTATTATCATCTCCAGTATTAACTTGACTTCCTGCATCGATTTTGGTCGTCCCGCTTACTTTAATATTTGTTGTAGTAGGGCCTAGATTATCTTGAGTTTCTCCTCTGTTTGTAAACTTGATCGTCCCGCCATTGGAGCCGTCTTCTATGACAACGTTTCCTGCGCTGACATCTGCCTGCAACGCCTTCTCGTTTTGCGTTGCATAGGTAGGCACTCCACGAGCGGAGCGCAAACGCGCCCTTCTTCATCATTTATCGGTTCAGTTGCATCACTGCTAAAATTAACATTTATTAGTCGCGGCCCCGCGGCATATGACGTTGCTGTGATAAAAGCGCCAAACACCACACATGCCGAAAGAAAAATAGAAATTATCTTTCTCCACCTTCGTTTAGTTAATGCTTATAATCGAAATTCCATCTCAAACACCCTTTTTCATTCTTATAATTTTTTACTTATCTTCACGAGCGTGTTTTTTCGTTTAAATTCCAATCTATTGATCTAGAAAACCACACTATAAACTCACTAAACATCCGTTATTTACCAATATGACATACGATTATTTTTGTATATTATACACTCAAACATAACTATAAGCCAACTATTTGCATAAAAAACCTGCAATATCCATGATTACTTATTTGATATTTATGTAAATTTCGTAGTTATTTCAATCGCACATCCTCTCCTAGTTCCATTCTCTATCCTATATTTCACAACCGGCCTTTGCATCAAAAAATCGTCTGCTTCGGTTAAAAAACAAACGGTTTCGTTCTGTATATCATTATGAAAACGCTTAAATCTCGCTAACCTTAACCTTTTTATGAACCTTAACGAGCCATAAAGAAACGCAGTATCTCCTGCGTTGGTATCTCTGTTTTGTGCTATAAGGGTACACGATAATCTATGAATCCTAGTAAAAGTTTTCAAGGCGTTGATTTATATGGTTATTTACCGGAAAGGAGCTCCATCGTGGGGATGAAACCTCCCACTATCGTATCGATTATGCGTACGGTTTGGTATAAATGATGTACAGCTTCTAATAGATGACAAAAATATGCAAAAATCTCTGATACTCCTATTGTAAATACTGAAATTGTTGTTTTACGCCGTTTTAAAATATAAGTCAATACCGCTAAATTCGGAACGCTTCAGCTCCTTTGTCACATCAATATAGATATTCAGCGTTGTGGAACTACCTTTATGCCCGAGCGTATCCCGAATGACTTTTTGCCTCGCACATTTTTATAATTAAAGTATGGCACAAAGAACGGCATCTAAAATGCAAAAGCAAAACCTCTTCATTTTCATCTTTCATCTGTTGTTCGTCGTTGTAGCCTCAAATAATACGTCGAATAGTTTTGCTCAATGCTGCCTGATGTTGTGCTTGCCTGAAACGATTGATAAAGATAAAGTTGCTGTACCTAGCACTCGTTACTGTGCAATGCAGATCAAACAACTCCTGTCTTTCCTTTTCCAGCAGGAAAGCTTTTTTTACGAAATCAAGCATAGACACTTGTCTGTTGTTTTCCAGAGTCTTTGTTGCATTCACATTCAAATAACAATCTCTCTTACTACCCTCAGTTCTATAGTCGTAATCACCCAACGTATGACTCACATCAATAGTACCTTCGTAATTTTGGAGGATAGACAGAATTTCATCGAACACCTGATAGTCTTTTTCCTGAAATTCCACAACTAACATCTTCTCAATCTAATCCACCCTCTTTCCATAATATAATAGTGATTTATGGTGCCGCACTCTTTTGTGGTACAAAAAATTCTTCTCGCCACGCGCCTTCAAGT
>CAKSKO010000062.1 GCA_934465125.1 uncultured Eubacteriales bacterium | reverse complement strand
TTCTCTAACGCAAACTCCCGTGTCGATACAATTTTTCCTTCCTCGCGGGGCGCCACTATACCCAGATGATATAATCTGATCGTTATTGACAATAATCGCTCCAAAATTTCTTCGAAGGCAAGTTCCGCGCTCTAATACTGTTTCTGCAATATCTAAATAATAGTTTTCCTTATCTCTGCGTTCCAACAAAAAAACTTCCTTTCTATTTCTCATATAGTAACCAATTCTGATAAAAACAAATGAAATCGATCCTTTTGACCCGTAATTTTATTGTAACATACCTTTTCTGTCTCTCCAAATGGAAGATTCGAGCAGTTCATCTCAAATTTATAAAATTCTCAAACCTTTCGGGTAGCGATTTTTAAACCTTCCATTTGAACACTTTCCAAACCCGATCATAACGGAATCGACTGCAACTCCGATAAATCCTGATAGATGATCGTCTACCTCCAATTCTTCCCCCTTTAAAAAGGATCGAATCCAAGATGAATCGGAACGATAAGCAAGTAGTTTCTTATGTTCCTCCGGACGAGACGCCATAAATAACGCATGCGAAGGTTCTATTCGCGATTTTTTAAGTTCTCCGAGCATAACTCCTGCACGAAGCACAGGAATCCCTTCTATCATCGGCAACTTGTCTGGTAAGAGTAAAATCTTTTCTTTATGGGATGAAAGGATTCCATACGGTTCTATTGTAAAAAGATCTCCGAACATTCTCTCGGCTTCCGCTTTGACTATAGGATCAATTTTAGAACGATAGTTTTGAACATTGTTCCCTTTACTTCCTTTTGTGCATCGAAACTTTGCTACAAAATGGCCTTCTCCCATATCCATCGGAAAAATTCTCCGCGTTTTCTCCATCCCATCACCCTGTATAATAGAATATCCCGGACGTCCAAAAGAAACGCCCGAATCTTCCAAAATAAACCGATCATTCTCTTTTAAAAAACGAGATACCACTCCCTCGTTTTCCTCTAAAGAAAACGTGCAGGTAGAATACACCATCACTCCACACTCTTTTACTGCTTTTGACGCCGCACTAAGAATGGATACCTGTCGGTCCGCACAAGATATTACATGCTCCCTACTCCATTGTTCCGAAACCTTTGAGTCTTTTCGAAACATCCCCTCTCCCGAACACGGCGCATCAACAAGAATTTTATCAAAAAATCCTTCTAATCGATTGCAAAGCACAGTTGGATGGCAAGAAGAAACCACTGCATTTCTGATTCCCATACGTTCTATATTACAAACTAACACCGATGCGCGATTCTTGACCACTTCATTCGACCATAAAAGCCCTTTTCCCTGCAGACACCCTGCAATTTGGGTCGATTTTCCTCCAGGCGCCGCACATAAATCAAGGACTTTATCTCCAGGCTTTGGCGATAAAACTGTTACTGCTGAAGCGGCAGAAGGTTCTTGGATATAAAATGCTCCTGCATGGTGAAGTGGATAATTTCCAATACTTTGGGCTTGCTTTGGAAGAAAAAAACTATACTCAGAAAAAGGAGCTGGTGATAATTTCATATCAATTCCTTTTTGGACTGTTTCAATATCTGATTTCAGTGGATTAATCCGAATGCCGCGGTAACTTTCTTGTTGATAACAATCAAAAAAACTGTTAAAATTTTCTTTTAATAAATCTTTCATCTCTTTTAGATATTCATTTGGAAGCTCCATTTATTTTTCACCTTCTTTTTTAAGAATAAAATTCGGTTATTTGCAAACAATACTTTTTGCAATGTGTAAGACATTATTTTGAGATAACAATGATGTGTTACTCATTGCAAAATAACTGGTAACAGGGGGTGAAACAAGATGGAAAAGCAATCTTCAAACAAAAAGAACAATCAGTTCCAGAATCAGAGTCAGAATAAAAACCAGAACCAATTCCAGAATAAGAACCAAAACCAGAGCCAGAATAAAAACCAGAACCAATTCCAGAATAAAAACAATCAGCAGAATTTTGAGGACTAGTTTTTATTATAACAATCATTTTACACCACAAAATACCATCTTATCAATAAAAAAATACCAAAGGAAACTTGTTTTCCTTTGGTATTTTTCTAATCTGTCTTAAAATTTAATAGGTTCATATTGGTTATATTTTTGCTTATTTCCTCATAAAGCAAATAAGTATAGGTTACGCAAAATCACTTACTTAACATTTTTGCTTTTTATACTTACTCCCAAGCATAGCTAGCCTGATTCCCATTTTTTACGGTTTTTCGTGTAACATTTAATTTTTTGGAAACTTGTTCTTATAACACTCTTACCTTTTTTCAATGAGGTGATTTTTTTACTAATGTCATCTCATTGTTTTACTTGCTCCGTTTGAATACAGTAATAGATTATCTATTTATCTTTTTCTGCCAACTTAACAAGAAACTTTATCAACTGCTTTTAACATTTCAAATACAGAATAGTTAGAACTGCCACAATAAATTTGTAATATGATTCTTTCTCGCATTTAAGTAGACCCATCAAACAAGAACCGTTCTCTTAATAACAACGCTATTCTTTTTCAAAAATTCATCATTTAAAAACGATAAATAAGTTCCTGGGGTTACAATTCCATTCATTCGAATCGCATCGATTCCAGCCGCCTTAATCAATGTATCGGCCAACAAAACACAGTTTGTACTAACAGCAAAATAAGTTTTAAATTTCCCTTTTTTAAATTTATAAAACTCCGCATCCGCTGTGTAGTAAAACATGCTTGCAGGATCTGTACAATCCTTATTGCTCGTTTCTTCGGCAGGGCATTTCCATCTGATGCAGTTTTCCTGCAGCTTCTCGATTGCTTGTCTCATTGCCTCTTCCTGTTCCTTAGAAAGCCAAATTGAAAATGAAATAATATGTTCTTTATCTATCTTTAAACAATGATTTATGTAGAAATCAACTGTCATTTTGGCAAGCACTCCATCGCAAATCAATCCATAACAGTATTGTTTTGCAGCGTCATACGTTCCGTATGAATATACTTTTCCATCAAAACAAATATCCATATGTCCGAAACCCATTGCAATCTGAGGAGCCATATGAATAAATACCTGTAACTTTGTTTCTTTATATTCTGCGCTGGTATTCACATTTTCAAACACCCTTTGTGATATCTCGCCTTTCGCAACTGATTTATTGATTTTTTCGATAATTTTTTGAGGGAGAAACGCGGTTAAAAAAACAGGAGGCGTCCACCTGATATATTTTTTGACATGTTTGCCCTCTAAATCCCATTTTAGGAGTTCTCTTATAAAGTCACCAGTCATACTAAACCCATAAAGTATTAGATAGATTCCGATAAAAATACACAATGTTCTAACATTTCCAGATGGGTTAAATAGAAACAATAATGCGAAAATAAGTGAAAATAGACACTCAACACATGTTCTCCAAAAACTTTTATCCTCATTCCGATAAAGCTGAATGCAAAGAATAAATCGCCATGTAAAATTAATAAATGCCCAAATACCTGTGATAAATGCAAGAGAAGAACTCAACCAATCTGGTTTCGTAAAAATAATTGCTGCTAATACAAAATAGAGTAGGGCTCCTAATACAGAAGACAACAGCTTTTTATCTCTTTTAAAGAAATAGGAAGCAATCATAAACACTCCGGCAACTAAAAGAGCTAATCCCACCATAAAAATTAAAAGTTGTATTCCGATATTTGAGGAAAAAAGGAACATGCAGCCGATTGCTAAAAAAAGTACAGCTGAAGCTAAGATAGAAATTGGACTCATCACCTTGAACTTCATAAAACCCCTCCTTTACTTTTTTATCTTTTCTTCCCGAAACCCTTCCCCCATGATTTCTCCGGCGTCTCCGACGATAATAAATGCTTTGGGATCAATCGATCGAATAAGATCATATGTCTTATACACTTGCTGCCGACCTACCGCACAAAGGAGTACTTCTCCCTCTACATCGCTGTAGCCCCCTCTAGATTTTAAAGCTGTTACCCCGCGTCCGATATCTCCCATGATTTTTTTTGCAATCTCCTTGTTTTTGGGTGAGACAATAAACATCATCTTTCCTGTTCCAATATCTGTTCCGTATAACATAGAGTCGATCAGTTTTGTACTAATATAAATAATAAGAATCGCATAAAGAGGGCTTTCAAAGCTGCGGTAGACAAATGCAGAAGCTACTACGATTAACAAATCCTCAATCAAAATAAGTTTTCCTAACGAAAGAAAACGAAAATACTTACTTAAAAGGCTGGCAATTAAATCTGTTCCGCCTGTTGTCCCACCGCGCATAAAAATAAACGCTAATCCAATTCCCAGCAACAATCCTCCAAAAATACATGCAAGCAAGGTATCTCCCGTATACCTCGGAAGAAACGGTGCAGTTAGATCAATCATTATGGAAGACAGAATCGTTGCTACAATCGTTTTTGCAATGAACTGATATCCCACTTCGATAATCCCCCAAATAAACAAAGGAAGATTTAATAAGATTGCAGTAATCCCAATTGGAGCGCCAAATAGATAATTAATCATCGTTGCAATTCCTGTTAGTCCAGCGGGAATGATATTATTCGGTGAGGTAAAGGTATTGACAGAAACTGCAAAAATAAAACTTCCCAATAAGAACATCGCTGCATCTAGAATCCATCTTTTTGTTTTCCCTGCTTCATGATACAATGTCATATATCTCTCCCTCCTATCAAAAAGACAATCGATTGCTTTAAACTTCTTTCACACAAAAGTAAAGAAGATCCTTCAGCCTCTCCATCTCTCCTTTTAAATAAAGATATCCAAACAGTGCTTCGAGTCCGGTAGCAGCATGATAGTCAGCTACCTCTGCATTCTTAGGAACGCTTGAGACTTTTGCATTTCTTCCTCTTTTATAGATCACAAGCTCTTCTTCTGTAAGTTTTGGAAGGAGCTCTCGCACTGCTTTTGCCTGCGCCTTGCAGCAGACTGTTTGTACTTTTAAATTATTTAAAACACCCACTGGAGAATGAATCGAGCTTACAAGTTGTTCCCTGACAAATAGATCAAAAACAGCATCTCCAACAAACGCCAACGCAAGAGAATTCATTTCCTTTATATTACAGCCTTCATTAAAAAGTCTTTCCAGACAAATTCCTCCTAGTCAATAAAATCAAATTCTATTTCACCAATAGTAACCGTATCGCCTTCTTTCGCCCCTGCGTCGCGTAATGCCTGCATCACACCAGAGTTGATTAACACCTTTTGAAAATACTGAAAAGACTCATAATCATCAAAATTAACAGATTTCATTACCCGCAACAACCAACCGGCTTCTACAACATAAACACCATTTTGATTCGTGATCTTTACACCCTGTTTTGATTGTTCCACATCCAGTCCCACAGGAAGTGGTTCGGGTTCATACTGAACAATTGGCGGAAGTTTACTAAGCAGTTCCTCCACTCTTTCCAAAAGAGGGTTGACATCATACCGGATCGCAGCCATGATCGGGAAAAATTCGTATCCTTTCCCTTCGACATATTCTGAAAAACGTTCCACCTGCTCGTCTGTCGCCAAATCGCACTTATTCCCTGCCACAAGCATCGGACGATCCATTAGTTCCGGATTAAATTTCTCTAATTCTGTATTAATCGTCTCAAAGTCTTCAATTGGATCCCTTCCCTCACTGCCGGAAATATCTACAATATGAATTAGCAACCTACAACGTTCCACATGACGTAAGAATTGATGGCCAAGGCCAACTCCTTCTCCTGCACCCTCAATCAGTCCTGGAATATCCGCCATGACAAATGAAACGCCATCATGTAAATGCACAACTCCAAGAACTGGAGTAATCGTCGTAAAATGATAATCTGCAATGACGGGTTTCGCTTCACTTACAACGGAAATCAAAGTGGATTTTCCTACATTAGGATATCCCACCAAACCAACATCCGCCAAAAGTTTTAATTCCAGCTGCACCTCAAGTGCTTCGCCGGGCTGCCCCGGTTTCGCAAACCGAGGGGTTTGACGAGTTGGCGTTGCAAAATGAATATTCCCCCATCCGCCTTTTCCACCCTTGGCGATCACCTGGGGTTTATCTGACGAAATATCGGCAATAATACGTCCTGATGCAGCGTCTTTAACAATTGTCCCTTTTGGAACTTTGATCACCAGGTCTTCTGCACTCTTTCCCGAACTGCGCGCTGCTTTCCCGTTTTGTCCGTTCTGTGCAGTATATTTCTTTTTATACCGGAAATCCGCAAGCGTGGAAAGATTGGTATCCGCCTGAAAAACGATGTCTCCGCCCTTTCCGCCGTCTCCACCATCCGGTCCGCCCGATGCTACATACTTTTCTCGGTGGAACGAAACTGCTCCGTCGCCACCATCTCCCGCTTTGATTTTAATTTTCGCGATGTCTACAAACATAATGTAACCTCTTTAACTTTTTACTTTTTATTACACTATATCTTATTTTGCCTAAAATAACAATCTCTAACCAAAAAAATCCTGAGACAAAATAATTGTCTCAGGATTTTAAGAATCAAAAGCTTACTGTTCAACTGCATAAACACAAACACGCTTGCGGTCACGCCCCATGCGCTCAAATTTTACTTTTCCGTCAACAAGCGCAAATAGCGTATCATCAGAACCACGTCCAACATTTTCACCCGGATGAATATGTGTGCCGCGTTGTTTAACTAAAATATTTCCAGCTAGAACAAACTGCCCGTCAGCGCGTTTGACGCCGAGACGCTTTGATTCAGAGTCACGACCGTTCTTAGTAGAACCCATTCCTTTTTTATGTGCAAATAACTGAATATTTATCTGAAGCATTCTTCTACACCTCCATATCATTTTACTCTCATATTTTTAGGATACTGCTCCTCTAAAGCAGCTAAATGAAGTTTTAGCCCGAATAAGATATCACTGCATCTCTCTGCGT
>CAKSKO010000061.1 GCA_934465125.1 uncultured Eubacteriales bacterium | reverse complement strand
TGCTGTTTTCCTCCCAATACCTGGCAATGAAATAAGTTGCTCAATCGTATCGGGTACTTGTCCATCAAATTCATCGCGAATCTTCCTTGCCATCGCGATAATATCCCGCGATTTCGTTTTATAAAGTCCACAGGAACAGATATAGCTTTCCATTTCCTCTTGCTCTGCATTTGCGAAGTCATCTACTGTCCGAAATCTTTCAAACAGTGCCGGGGTTACAAGATTTACTCTCTTGTCTGTACACTGCGCTGCGAGTCTTGTTGCAATCAGTAGCTGCAGCGGATCACTGTAAACAAGAGAACAAATTGCATCCTGGTACTCTTTTTTCAATGCGCTCACAGCCAAATCGGCGCGTTGCTTCTTATCCATATTTTCCTCTTCTTTCTTTTTTCTACATAGTCCTCCTTTATTGTACTCAAAAATATCGAATTCGGCAACGATTTTTCCCAAAATTACCTATATTATGGAAATTATTCTATTGTTTCCTGTTGCGGATTCGAAGTCCTCAGTGTATACTAACAACATAGATGAAAGCAGAAAAGAGGGCAAGCAATGATTAACCGAGTAGATGACACGATTTCATTTCTCAAACAGGTGGATCCCGCTGTTGGAAATGAAATGGAAAAAGAATTAAAAAGACAAAGAAGAAACATCGAGCTGATCGCTTCTGAGAATCTTGTCTCGGAGTCGGTTTTAGCGGCGATGGGGAGTGTATTGACCAATAAATACGCAGAAGGGTATCCACATAAACGCTACTACGGCGGTTGCGAATGCGTCGATGAAGTCGAAAAGCTTGCAATCAAACGGGCCTTGGAGCTGTTTGGTGCAGAGCATGCAAACGTCCACCCGCATTCCGGTGCACAGGCAAACACCGCCGTTTATTTTGCGATGCTACATCCTGGCGATACTGTGATGGGGATGAACCTGTCGGAGGGCGGACATTTAACCCACGGCTCCCCTGTTAATCTTTCTGGAAAATATTATAATTTTGTATCCTACGGGGTAGATCCTATTACACATCGGATCAATTATGATGAAGTACGCGAGCTTGCCCGAGAAGCCAAGCCAAAGATGATCGTCTGCGGCGCCAGCGCCTACTCTAGAATCATTGATTTTGAGAAATTTCAGGAGATTTCAGAGGAAGTCGGAGCTTATCTACTGGTCGATATGGCGCATATCGCGGGGCTTGTTGCCGCTGGGGTTCATCCAAACCCTGTTCCTTATGCTGATTTTGTGACAACCACAACACACAAAACCCTTCGCGGGCCCAGAGGTGGAATGATCTTATGCAAAGAAAAATACGGTAAAGCCATCGACAAAGCAATCTTCCCAGGGACACAAGGCGGTCCGCTAATGCATACGATTGCTGCAAAGGCTATTTGTTTTGGCGAAGCACTGACTCCTGCGTTCAGGGAGTACGGAAAAAATATTGTAAAAAATGCGCAGGCGCTCTCAGAAGGACTTTTAAAAAGAGGTCATAATCTAGTAAGCGGTGGAACTGACAATCACTTGATGCTTCTAGATCTTCGTCAAACAGGCATTACTGGAAAAGAGCTTGAAAAACAGCTCGACGACGTTTATATCACTGTTAACAAAAACACTGTTCCAAACGAACCTTTAAGCCCCTTTGTCACAAGCGGGATCCGCATTGGGACTGCAGCGATTACGACAAGGGGATTAAATGAAGCAGACTGCGATTTGATTGCCGAATTCATCAGCTTGATCATTAAAGACTACGATCAGAATAAAGAAACGGTCCGCGCAGGCGTCGATAAGCTTTGCGCGAGATACCCGCTGTATTAATTTTATACAATAAATCACAAAAAAAGTTTCTAAAATAAAATGCCACAAGCAGCCACTTGCGGCATTTTCTCTTCCCCTGATTAGAAGGAAGACTCTTGGCGTTTTCATCACACGCAAAAGATATAGGTTCCCAACATAAGAAATTTGGCTATCAGAACTGGGAGGGACATTTATGGCAGCGCCATTAGCGGATCGGATCCGCCCAAAAACAATTGACGAAATGGTCGGGCAAACACACTTGCTCTCGCCCGGAAAACCGCTGCGCCGATTGATCGAATCAGGACAAATTTCCAATATGATCTTCTACGGACCACCGGGGACAGGAAAAACAACCTTGGCGACAATTATCGCCGGACAATCCAAAAAAACGCTTCATAAATTAAACGGAACAACTGCATCAACAGCAGACATTAAAAATATTATCTCTAATCTCGATACGTTTCACGCCCCGGGAGGTATTTTACTCTATCTCGATGAAATCCAGTACCTAAACAAAAAGCAGCAACAGACCCTTCTCGAGTTCATGGAGAACGGGAAGATCACACTGATCGCCTCGACAACCGAAAACCCATATTTCTATATTTATGGCGCACTTTTGAGCCGTTGTGTTGTATTTGAGTTTAAGCCTGTTTCTGAAAAAGAAGTTCAAAAAGCGGTCAAAAGAGCATTTTCCATTTTAGAGGAAGGTGGATCTCCCTTTTCCATTCCTGATGAAGTTATTGAAATGTTATCGAGTTCCTGTTCTGGGGACGTCCGAAAAGCGATCGGTTCTGCAGAACTTTGTGCCCTCTGCGCCGAAGAAAAAAACGGGGTTCGTTTAATTACTACGGATACGGTAAAGGACCTCATTTCGTTTGGCGCTTCACGCTATGATAAATCCGGCGATGAACATTATGACCTGCTTTCGGCGTTTCAAAAATCGATGCGCGGGTCTGATCCCGACGCCGCAGTGTATTATTTGGCACGACTGCTACAAAGCGGAGATCTCTCGTCTGTTTGTCGCCGACTGATGGTCTGTGCCTGCGAAGACGTAGGGCTTGCTTATCCACATCTGCTACCAATTGTAAAAGCTTGCGTCGATATCGCATTTCAGGTTGGGCTTCCCGAAGCGAGAATTCCACTTTCTGACGCTGTGATCCTAGTTTGCCTTTCTCCGAAATCCAATTCTTCCTACCTCGCAATTGACCAAGCGATCCGGGACATCGAATTAGGAAAGCTTTATCCCCTTCCCCGCCACCTGCAAAACAAGCACTTTGACGGCAATGACGCACAGACAAAAGGCCAGCACTACCTTTATCCTCATGACTATGATAATGCTTGGGTAGATCAATCGTATCTGCCCGATAACTTAAAGGGCACAAAATACTATCAATTTGGTCAAAATAAAACCGAACAAGCGTATTTTTCCTACTGGAAAAAAATCCGGAACCTGTCTGTTCGAAAAAAAGATTGTTAACTTAACAAAATATTAAGCTTTTGTTAATTCTGCAAGGCGCATAAAAATTTCACATATTTGTGTTGTGAATGCGGTCAACAATGTGATATAATTACTAATAATTGAAGTTAAGCGAGGTGTAACAAATTATGGATTACAAAATTTTAAGAGCGTTATCTTACGGCATGTATGCGATCGGAGTAAAAGGGAAAGAACATCCTTCGGCCTGCATTGCAAACACCGTCTTTCAGGTAACCGCTTCTCCAGCGGTAGTTGCTGTAAGCATTAACCATGATAATTATACAAATGAATGCATCAAAGACACCCAAATTTTTACAGTTTCGGTCTTATCAGAAGATACATCGGGCACTGTAATCGGTGCGCTGGGTTTTAATTTGGGAAGGGATACCGATAAACTCCATAACATCCGGCATAAAGTTCTGCGGGAGGGTGTCCCTGTTATCAAGGAACATTCTTGCTGCTGGTTCCTCTGCCGTGTAGTTGGCAGTATGGAAACAACTACCCACACCATATTTTTGGGCGAAATTATCGCAGGGAGTGAGAAGTCCTATGGAAATCCGATGACCTACTCTTACTACCATGACGTAATCAAGGGAAAGCCCCCCAAAAATGCACCTATTTACCAGTCGTCAGAGGAAGCTCCTGAAGCGGTTGACCGTTATGTATGTACAATCTGCGGATATACTTACAATGATCCTGACGATCCTTTCGAAGCTCTAGCAGATGATTGGGTATGTCCCGTTTGCGGGGCTCCAAAAACTGTTTTTCAATTAAAATAGATATGATATCATACAGAAAAGGATCTAAACGAATTGTGCGGTTTAGACCCTTTTTATTTGGTATTTTTTAGAATTATCCCAATTTTATGCAAACAAAAAGGCAACTAAATTTATTGTATTTAACAACAAATAGTATCATTATATATTATTTAGCAATTATCACCTATAAGTAAGGAGAATTATCATGGATCAAAATAACACCACAAAGAAAAACCAATCTTTTTCCCTGTTTCGGAATAAAAACCTTCCTGCAATCGCGCAAGCAATCGAAAACGCACCTGAACTTAAGAAAAATGAAGACATTGTATTTGAAGGCTTAAGTGAAAAAGATTCCTCTCAAACGGTTATTTCTTTGCAGGGATGTTCCCCAAAAGAACTGGCGATGCTGGCAAGTAACGTGAAAAAGCCTAACGACTGGGCTGGAAAAATCATTCTTCTGGGCGGGTCCACCCACTCTCTTTGTGCCTCCCTCTCGAAAGAATACTATCAGTTTACCGGTAAATGCGTTGACGTCCTTGGACTCAAGGAGGATCTATTCTCCATCGATGGACTAGACGGGAATCCTGTTATCGGATTTCGGTGGAAAAAAGAAGACGATTCCCCAAACAAACCAAACCTCTCTATAATTACGTCCGATCGTTCTTTGCTTTTGGCTTTCTGCACAGATCTGAAAAGAGGATTTGATTACCTAAAAAGACTATACTTGCTAATATACGAAACAAGATCTCCTGATAAAGTTTCTGAACTGGAGCAATCCATCAAAAACCTCTTCGCTCGATTCCGTGAAGTAAACAATGCATTTCACAACGGTATAAAAAACAGCAAATCATTTACCTTCCAGCAAACTCTAACAGAGCAAGACATCTCACTGATTTCAAAATTCCGAACCAGTATCTCTGATTTTTTAACAAATTGTCTTTCTTATACAGAACCAAAAATGTATGAACCGCTAAAAGAAATGGATTTAATGGACTTAACAGAATGGTTCACCGATTTTATTGATAAGATGCATCAAAAGAAAGAGGAGCTTCGATTAATTTTTTCACAAGCTGATCTGATCGACCGTTGCTTTCATTTAAAAGAGCTAAAAAAGCCGCTTGATTTATCCGACCCAGATATGGTCTTTATCAGTAAATATAATCCCTCTAATCAATAATAAGTGGGCCATTTTTAGAAATAAATCTGTTTTTAACACTCTTGCAATAGGATGGGACATTAAACATATGTTTAATACATAATTAAAAAGAACATCTTTAACAGCACAGAGAAACTATTTGGAACAAATGGATTATATAAAATCTATTTCCCTTTCAGACGTTTTATGAAACTCACAGCTCCTCCAGCTTTTATCCGGTTCTGCTTCCGACGCTCCCGAAACACCAGCCCCCCACTCCTCCCAAAACACCCCCGGGATCCCCGACGAGCTAAAAGCCAAATACGAGCAACTCTTCGGGATTTCGATGGACGATGTATCGGTACACTACAATTCAGACAAGCCGGTTCAGTACGGCGCTTTGGCCTACACGCAAGGAAACGACGTCTACCTAGGCCCCGAGCAAGAAAAGCATTCAGGCCATGAGCTTGGCCACGTGATCCAGCAAAAGCAAGGGCGCGTCCCTGTCACCGGAAGCGTCGGCGGGGTGCCGTTAAACGATGATCCCTCGCTAGAACATGAAGCCGATTCGTTTTTTCTAGCAACTCCCCCGTGCAGTATATCGAGGCCGGTTATCACCCAGACTCCGGTGCTCCGATCCAGCGGCTTCGCATCAACTTAAGCGGTGATGGGAAAACGGAGATCCGATTGTTCGTAATAATCAATATTTTGATATTCAAACAGGCGGAAACAGACTTTTTATTCCAAATGGTGATCATGAGAAGGTCAAAAAGACGATTGCCGATCATTAGGACGAACTTAAGATCAACGAGGATATCGTTTTTGAAGAACACGGTTGCATACAAGAAGGTGATTTTTCTACTGTAAAATCTCTGCAATTTTTCCTCTCCAAAAGAGCTTGCCAAGATGGCCGCATCTATTCCAAAACCGGGGAATTGGCAGGAAAAAATCATTCCATTTGATTGCCTCGCAGGTAATATCGCCCGACAGGTCGCAGAAGGGTATCATAAAAAAACAAACAAATCTGTTATAGTAGTCGGGCCGAAAGAAGAGATCACTATGGCACCAAACTTCTTGAATCCCTCCAAATCTCTCTTTGGCTTTGAAGATTCCCAAAATGCAGCAGCGCTTAAAACAGATTCAAATTTTGTGTTTTTAAAAGAAATCCGTAAGATCATCTGAAGCTCAGCACAAAGTCTCCTTACTTGTCTTTCGAATTAGTTAGCCAATCAGCTATCTACACCGAAAAAGGAAACAGATATAGTTCCCGAAACTTTCAAATTTTCCCTTGATCCTTGTATAAAACAGATAAATAAAAAGATGAAATCGGCTCCACCTAAGATTTGGAATCATTACACAAATCTTTGGCTCAAGTTGCAAGCTTTTCAGGAAATGTCGGAATTGATCAAACGACAATCTCGGAAGATTAAAAAGAAAATCTCGTCACCTAAATTCGACAACAAGCTAATAACAGTCCAAATAGAAAGCCTGCATAAACTGATTGATGGAGCAACCGATCTGTGTAAAGAAATATGCGATGATTACTTCCAGGTTCACGCAATTATATTTAAGTCACACCTTGATTTTGACGATAAAGAAACGATGATTCCTGCAACTTATACCGCCGAAGCTGAACGGGTCGAACGCGCATTGACTAAACTGACGAATTGCTCCGGAGACGATACGAAAGAAAATCCCAATCCCCTTATCTCTTCGAAATTGTTTGAGACACCGGAATTGATTTGATTCATCCG
>CAKSKO010000060.1 GCA_934465125.1 uncultured Eubacteriales bacterium | reverse complement strand
GTGTTGTTTTTCCTCTTGAGCGTGCATAATTTTCCGGACTGTACCAGCTATTCCAGCGCTGCTAAAGTTAACGAAAGGCTTAGATGGCACAATTTTTGATATGATAGACGAACCGCTGTGCAGATCCGAATCAAAGTGTATTTACGTTAATAAATGTATGTTTTATAATAGAAAAAATCAGTGATATTAAATCCAAATGGAATTTATGGCAGGGCCAATTTGTAAATAGAAATATGGTATAAAAAAGGACAAATCGGGAACGATACTTCTTATTATAAAGGAGGGTAAAAAATGTCAGAAATGTTTTGTTTTCAATGTCAGCAAACAGCAGGAAATGTCGGTTGTGTGCGCACGGGAGTTTGTGGTAAACAACCCTTAACGGCAAATTTGCAAGATGATTTAGTATATGAGCTAATAAAATTGGCTGAGGCATCAAAAATGAAAGGCCACTATTCCAAAGAGGCAACACGTCTCATTATTGATGGGTTGTTTACAACACTAACGAATGTAAACTTTGATAATTCTTCTATAAAAGAGTTTACAAATCGTGTAATTGCTGAACGAAAGTCAATTGGAGCAGATGATTGTAAGCTTGTTGAGCTGTGGAAGGGAGAAACAGATATAGTATCTCTACGCTCAACTCTACTGTTTGGGCTAAAAGGCATGGCGGCTTATGCTCACCATGCTATGAATCTAGGATATGATGATGATAAGGTATCAAAATGGTTTTTTAAAGGGCTTTATGCTATCAATCATGATCATACTGTGGAAGAATGGCTTAAACTTATCATGGAGTTCGGACAAACTAATTTTAGGTGCATGGAACTTTTAGATAAGGCAAACACTGAATCTTTTGGCACACCTGTCCCTACACGTGTGAATATTGATATAAAGAAGGGGCCCTTTATTGTTATATCGGGTCATGATTTAAAGGATTTATCCCAATTGCTTGAACAAACTCAAGGGAAAGGAATTAATATTTATACTCATTGTGAGATGTTACCAGCACATGGGTATCCGGAGTTGAAAAAATATTCTCACTTAGCAGGGAATTTTGGTACGGCATGGCAAAGTCAACAAAAAGAATTTGAAAACATTCCTGCTCCAGTACTTTTTACAACCAATTGTCTGATGCCTCAGCGCCCTAGTTATAAGGATCGTATTTATACTACATCTGTTGTTGGATATGAGGGATTACAACATCTAGTTGCCGATAAAAATGGGTATAAGGATTTTACACCTATTATCAAGCAATCTCTCGAACTCGGCGGATATGAACACGATCGCAGCATGAGCGGAATTAATGGCGGACATATGTTGACAACGGGTTTTGCTCATGGAACAGTTTTAGAACATGCGGATAAAGTAATTGAATCTATTAAAAGCGGAGATATAAAACATATCTTTTTAGTAGGAGGTTGTGATGGAGCCCATCCAGGACGAAATTATTATACTGAATTTGTAAAACAAACTCCTATGGATACTTTAATTCTCACATTAGCATGTGGGAAGTACCGTTTTAATGATCTTGATTTAGGAGAAATAAACGGTTTACCTCGTATATTAGATATGGGTCAATGTAATGATGCATATAGTGCGATTAAAGTTGCACTTGCATTAGCTGATGCTTTTGAATGTACAATTAATGATTTGCCATTAACACTTGTCCTCTCATGGTATGAGCAAAAAGCAGTTTGTATCCTATTGACGCTTCTTTCTCTTGGTGTTAAAAATATGTATCTTGGCCCTACAATACCCGCATTTTTATCGGAAACAGTTGTAAAAACTCTTGTGGATACCTATGGTCTGCAGCCTATTACTGCCCCTGAGCAGGATATGGACGCAATTCTTAATAGAGTGTAGTAAACCAATTTAGATTTTTGGTTAGAACGGTTATCATAGCCTTTGAAAAGAATCCTTAGAATAGTTTAAGATTTTTCGTAAAGCCATCTTACCTATTAAATATAGGAAAGATGGCTTTAATAAACTTAGAGAGATATGCAAATAGAAAATAAATAATTAATAAAAAACTGTTAAACGATCTAAAAACATACCCTAACATGATGTTTGATCTGTATTTAAAGGAATGTGAAGCATTAAGAACTTTGTACAAACGTAAAAAAGATTTATCTCATACATTAGGAATCAACCTTGAGATGCAGAAAAAACTCAATGCTGCACTAAACAGCAAAACATCCATGCCGCGGAAACAAAAACAGCTTTTAAAAAATATTGGCAAACGTACTTATTTGCTGCTGCATATTGTTTTCATTCATATTTGTTTTATATGGAAAAGGATCCCGAGCCGGAAAAGAGGTTTTACCAGCCGAGATTAAAAGTCTTGCGAATTATCACCAGGGATCTACAGGCCTTAGTCGATAGGAATCCCAGACGTTTCTGGGCTGTCGACGCCGCCGGGAACCGCAAAATCCACGCTCTGTACTTTTTATATCACATGGTTGATGAGCAGAGAACCGTTAAGTGCCAACCGCGTGACAGCATATGCCGATAAATTAACGCACTCCTTTTTCAATGGCGCGTTGTAGATCATTAAGGATGTGAAGTACAATTTTAAAGAAATTTTCCTGGACTCTTCGCTCGTTGCTATCAACTCAAAGAATGAAACGATTGATCTTGCAAAAATCAAACGGTTTAAAGCCCTAACTTGCCGATCAATCGACAGTGGTTTGACTGAGGCAACGCACTGCGAAGTTATGGCCTACGCAGACAATATGATTCCGAGAAAACCATAAACCGGGAACGTATGGATATCTTGTTGACTAAATTCAGCAATGACTTTACGTCGAGAATGAAACAGGATTGTAACATACTGATAATAGGTACAACATGGTCAATAAACGATCCGATCGTCAGATTGCAACAATGACACACAGAGGATAAAAGCTCAAAATTTGTGAAGTTTCCAGCACTTTCTATTCACGGTTATCCAAACTTCGATTACGCATATGGCGTGGGTTTCTCTACGGAGCATTTTCTAAAGCTCAAAGAGAACATAGACGATATTTCGTGGCGGGCGATCTATATGCGGGAACCAATCGAGCGGGAGGGATTGTTGTACCAAAAAGATGAATTACAGTATTTTCATCTACCAAAAGAAAATCCCGATGCTATCATCGCAGTATGCGACAACATCGGGCAGGGAAAACATTATGTTTGGGCGTTGTTTGAAGATGTTTTTGGCGTTGGGTTGGAAGTTATTTCGCATTAGATCGGTGCATTAAACGTCTTCCACGACCTTTACCTTTCGGAAATTAAAACCTGTATAACCGTTTTGAAGGATCAACGTTCGAAACCGTTCTGAAACGAATTGAGTAACCTTTTCATCCGGAAGCCGCAAAATGTCAAGATCTTTTATTTTACTACGTTTTAGTGCATATTTCATAAGCAACCCTGAATCATTGGGATCAGAGTATACATAGGTGCTATGTTCCTTATCCAGAGCATCGGTCAACGTTGGGATGTTGATAATCCAATAGAGGTTATCGAAGAGCTGCCCTGTCACTTTATTCCGGATTGTGATCGGCAGATACTGAATATTCCCGATGTTGTTGTCTTCGAATGTTTTTCTCACCCTGCTCGATACGATGATCCAGTTGATATCTATTGCCAACCAATCCTGAAATTCGATACCTTCATTTGGGTCGAAGTCAACCGTAAGGTGTTCATCCCAATCTGAAATCTCAATTCCTTCATTTAAAAGATAACGATCAACAGGAAAATCATCGTCTGTTTCGCAAAAGATCACATCATCGCTTTTTTCGTCCCAAAAATTATAAACCAACTTATAATATTTCATATTTAGTCCTCCTTATTATCCCAACCTCTTCGATACATGATATCGGGGTCGTTTCGTACTATTTCCTTCACCTTATCGAATTCTCGCAAAAATATTTCAACATCCCCTTTCGCAATGCCATCAATCCTCGTCAACTGATCATATATCCACTCGTGATATTCTTTACAATGCCGGCCAACATGCGGGAGCCGTTCTTTATTCCACAATTGATTTAAATTCAAACTATATTTATCTAATATCTTTCTAAATTCCTTTGTATATAATTTATTTTTGTTGGTTATGAAGTGATGCATCTGAAGAGGCTTTTGCTCTAATTCTTTCTCCCTTAATTGTTGAAGCCTAGAATCAACCTGCTCGTCCTCTTCATCAATAAAGGCAGAACCTCCTCCAGCTTGAATACAGGGGCCCCAGTACTCCATCAAGGGCTTGTCTGGGTCAAACGATTTGATCTCAGAGGGCGGCTGATATTCTACGTCTTCTTTGTCGAGAAATACAGATAATATTACCCTTGTTTTAAACTCGACAAGTACCTTTGTTTTGGTGTTCGGGTTGCAGTAGATCACAGTTCCATTTGTAATATAATACGAAAAGGAATTATAAAATAACGCATCGTAGATATCGTCTGGCAGCATATCTTGATACATCGTATTATGGAGAATTTTATCAAAGGCCTGTTTTGAAAAAGTAAAAAAAGCACCGTCTACATCGACTCCATGATCAAATAATGAAGTAAATGCCTGTTTCCGGATACTTCTTAGAAAGGTGTTGCCCATTGCGTCATAATAACGTCCAAGTTTGCTGCGGTTTCTTGGAAAAATCTTCTTTTTGTTATCATAATAAATCTTGCAGGTATTGTCAACGATACTGGGAATCACATAACCGCAGCATGTCTTAAGGTAACTATTCATTTAGATACCTCCAAGAACTGAGATCATAATCTATAGGTACAATATTGCCCTTCATTTCATCGAACGGTGTATGATAACAAAGAATTGTCTCTGGTTCAATGCGCCGGATCATCTCGTTGTATCCCTTCATAAAGAAATCCTTTTGTCCTGAATAGTTATCGCGAGGATACACCATATACGTCGATACTGCAACAGCTGATCCTTTTTCGATCCCATCAAAGCAAAAATCAAAGGTCTTTGATAATCCCCAATTTACTGTTGGAATTACTCTGATGCCTTGTGATGCGTAATATGCTCCACACCATCGATTCCGAAATGTATTGTACATCTGCATCACGGAATTCATTTCTATATACATGCTGTAGTCAGGAGATAAAACTGCTCTGTACTGCTTCAATTTTTCTATATCTTTGTTTGGATCACTCCAAGCAATTTCAAATTTGTAATCATACAGAAAAAAATGTACCATTCTATCAAAATGTTCATCCTGTCCAGTTTTTGCTCGATCAAATCCTATTAACTTGAGATTAGTAAAATCATCTATCCTTGCTTTAAACTTGGGAATTATAGGCATATCATATTTGCCGGACCCATAAAATTGGTTTCTCAAAAACATCGGATGTGTTCGGTAATAGTAGTTTTGTTTTGTCATGATACCCTCCTAAAAGAATTGATATCATACCGAATAAAAAACGAGAAAGTTTCCTTATACAAAGCAACTTTTTATAAAAATTTTAACTTTATTCACAAATCGTGTTAAAATCATCCGACGTAAAAGTATTGAAAAGAATTTTTTAAGATCAGAATGAAAGCAAAGAAAATATAACCGAGTTTCGAGAAAACTATTTCACCTAGATTTTAGGAGGTATCCAATAGATTGAAAATTCATATGCCGAAAAATTATATATAGTTCCAAAACAGGGATCCGTAAAAACAATATCCCAGAAATGATCAATGGCGCCATGCTACGACACGAGTAAAACTACATAGAAATTGAATACTTAGAAAGATGCTTTACAGGTAACCAGCCAATTTTAAAGCAAATCAAGCATTGCCTTACAAGTTGATATCTACACGGCGGGTAGTACTAGGGAAACAATAACCAAGAAAATAGCGAAACAGGTAAGCAACGTTATAGAAGGAAACTAGCAATTGAAACGGGTATTTGCAAACCCGACGATAAATGTAGATACAGATATCTACAGGTACACCATGCGGTATTCGTTTCAGATAGACGAAAACAATTTAAGGATTTATAGTTAACAGATTTGGACCCTACACTCTCACGCTCGGTTCATCAATAACAAAAAAATATATATGTTCTCACGCTTAACCAGAAAAAAGAAAATTTTAATAAAGTAAGGAAAACTTCAATTGGCAATAGCAATATCAGATTATGGAACCCTTTTGTGTGTCAAAAGGGTAAGTGACAAACAGGCAAAGCTGGCATCTGTGGCATCAGTTCCGGACACAGGTGCAGCGCCCAACATCATCGAAGCGACGGAGCTTGACAGCGCATTCTAACAATATATATCTGATCGACTCGATCCCCCAGCTATGAGTTTGAATCCAACTACACAAAGGAAAACTATAAAATAACGGCGGAAATCAGTCTAACGCAGGAAAAAGATTATTTGATCGTCTATCAAGACGGATCAGGTGAGAAGATTTCAGAGACGGGGGCTACATGGAAAAAGGAATTACAGCCGGAAACGCTGTTAAAATCGGTCTTTCTTTTGCGGTATCATCTCATGAACACCTCCCGGACACTTCTGCATTGATGGCAACGACTCAATTAAATATACAATTTAACATGATGATTTGGCGGCAAAGCAACCTTTAAAATAAAACGTCAAAGGCATTCACGGAAATTGTATACTGCACATTATAAACTGTAAATTATACAAGCTCAAAGGAGTAATTAAAGCTGTAGAGTTTAGAGAGAAAGAGTACATTGCGGAGTATACAAGAGACAGCGTACGCCAGTTTGAGTGGATCGGAGAGAGCATTTCCGGAATGCAGGACAAAAAAAGCTTTCTTGTTTCGAAAATAAAACCGAGCAAGAACGCTTTAACCTTAAAAGCATAATTGAATTTTTCGAACAGAAATTGTTGCCAAAAACCTTGATTTCAGGATGCAGTCCACATAAATTCTGGCAGGAAGAACTGTGTCTGTTGAGCATCTATTTTAAAT
>CAKSKO010000059.1 GCA_934465125.1 uncultured Eubacteriales bacterium | reverse complement strand
GGAGTTAAAAGCACCGGTGATTTTACAGGCGTCTGCAGGAGCACGTAAATATGCGAACCATACGTATCTTGTAAAGCTGGTGGAAGCGGCGGTAGAAGAAACAGACATCCCGATCGCGCTGCACTTGGATCATGGTGATTCGTTTGAACTTTGCAAAAGCTGTATTGACGGTGGATTTACTTCTGTTATGATCGATGGCTCTCATTTCGAATATGAAGAAAATATTAAACTTTCAAAGAAAGTTTCAGAATATGCTCACGCACACGGTGTAACGGTAGAAGCAGAGCTGGGACGACTGGCCGGGATTGAGGATGCAGTTAACGTATCGGCTGAGGATGCTTCTTATACAGATCCCGCTCAGGTGCAGGATTTTGTAGAGCGTACAGGCGTTGATTCCTTAGCGATTGCAATTGGGACGAGTCACGGCGCTTATAAATTCAAACCGGGCCAGAAACCGCAGCTTCGCTTTGATATTTTGAAAGAAGTTGAAAAACGTCTTCCTGGTTTCCCGATTGTTTTGCATGGTGCGTCTTCTGTTATTCCGGAATTCGTCGAGATGATCAATCAGTATGGCGGAGAGATGCCTGATGCGATTGGGATCCCAGAATCTATGCTTCGTGAAGCGGCGCAGATGGCGGTTTGCAAGATTAACGTCGATTCTGATTTGCGCTTGGCAATGACGGGGACGATTAGAAAGTATTTGGCAGAGAATCCGAGTCACTTTGATCCACGTCAATATCTCGCTCCGGCGCGTACCGCGATCAAACATCTGGTAGAGCATAAAATTAAAACAGTTTTAGGATGCGAAGGAAAAGCATAAAAGATCAAGAATAAAAAGGACTGCACGAACATTCAGTTTGTGCAGTTTTTTCTTTTTTAAAAGGAAAGAGAGAAAGATGGTTTCGTAAGGGATGAAAAATATGTGTGTAAGAATCAATTTTTATAAAAAGTTTTTTTCAGATTAATCCAGCGAAAAATACCACAAAACGTAAGTAAAAATAAGGGAATGAACAGTTTGCGTTGTAGGGAATTTCATACATCCTGTAATCTCCTCTTGCATACTGCTTGTACAGCTAATATTATAGTAATAGAATCATGAACTTATGAAACGGGGGTGCCGCAATGACGATCGATAGAATCGATGATACGCGGCTTTTAATCTCCCTTACTGAGGAAGATCTACAGTCTTTTGGCCTGAGATTTGACCAGATTTTGTGGAGCGATAGTCGCACAAAAGTCGTGATACGGAGTTTATTAGCGCTTGCAAAGGAAGAAACGGGATTTTCTGTAGAGAGTCATCGTGTTATGATTGAGGCAATTCCAAAACTGGAAGGGTGTTTGATTCTATTTACCCTTCTGGATAAAAAAGAACAAGGAAGGAAAAAATATAAGATAAAGAGTATGGGTGAACCGTTTATTTATATTTTTGAAACAGCAGAGGACCTGTTATCCGCACTAGAGAGAATTTATGCAATCAGCAATCATATCGAAGATAGCAAGCTGTTAGAGTATAAAGACCGATATTATTTGGTGCTATATACAGAGAGCGGACTGATTCCATCAGTTTCTGTTATTCTTAGCGAATATGGAAATAGATCCAGGTGTGGAAAGGTTGCTGCTGCAAAAATTGCAGAGTATGGAACAGTGGTTGCAGAGCATAGAGCAATTGAGACAATTGGATTATACTTGAAATAGCATATTCTATGTAGCCTTTGAGTAGAATTGATTAAAAACTCCAGAAAACACAGAGAACTCCCTTTTCGGAAGAAACTGGCCATTTTTATGATCAGTTTTTCTCCCGATAGAGGAGTTCTTTTTTATAAAAAACAAAGCGTTATGCGGTAAGGCAATTTTCAGCGGCGCATTTGAGTGTTTCTATTGCATTTTTTGTATTTTCTGATCGGAACACGCTGGTTCCTGCAACAGCGATATCGGCTCCGGCTTTTGCGGCGACGGAAATGGTCTCTAAGTTAATGCCACCATCGACTTCAATCAGAAGTGAAAGATTTCGCCGTATGGTTTCTTTTTTTAAGGCAATTACTTTTTTCATCATATCGTACATAAAAGATTGTCCGCCGAATCCTGGCTCCACTGTCATAATCAAGACCATATAAAGGCTTTCAAGATAGGGAAAAACTGCTTCAATCGGCGTGTTTGGTTTGACAACTAGACCCGCTTTGACGCCATGGTCAGTAATCGCTCGAATAGTTTTAGAAACATCTGGCTCTGCTTCAATATGAAAGGTGATGATGTCGGCGCCAGATGCTACAAAACGGTCAATATAACGACTGGGTTTGTCGATCATCAGATGGACGTCGAACGGAAGCTTCGTGTATGGTCTTGCTGCCGCGATCACATCGGGACCAAATGAAATATTTGGAACAAACATTCCATCCATCACATCCAAATGGACCAAATCAGCTCCGCCGTCTGATACTTTTGTTATTTCTTCCCTGAGCCTTGAGAAATCACAGGAAAGAATAGAGGGGGCAATTTTCATGTAGCATTCTCCTTTTTTCTAGTGATGATTGATTTTATTTTACCCCTCGATCTTAGTAAGGTCAATCAAAAGAACCTATCAGGAAAGATATTTTAATTCCTATTTTGAATACTATACACTGTTTCGTTCGATTCTATACGTGGAAATTGAAGTGTTTTCACTAATAATTGCTAATAAAACTGATTTTTTGTATAATAATTACTAAAATTAGGAAAGACGGTGAAAATAATGAAGACTATTAAAAAATATTTAGTGTTATTTCTGATATTCATTTTCACTTTTTCCGTTTTTTCTCCGATATATACAGCGTTTTTTGTAACTCCTTTTGCAAAAGCGGCACTTGGCGATGCGGTTTTAGGAAATAATCCCATTGTTTTTGCGGATGATTCTGGGTTTGTTTTGATTAGCTCCGATCGGAGTAGCACAAGAATTTCTCATCTTGATAAATATGCGCAAAATTCTCGTATCATCTCAACTCTTTCGGGAACATATCTGTCTTCTTCGATATCGTATCCCTTTCTTTATATTGCTACAGACCGGAAGGGAGTACAGAATATATTAAAGTTTGATTTACAGCAAAGCAGTGTTTTAACAAACAGGAGAGTTTCGTCACAAGCGAAGATCAAAGAAAAAGAAGGAGAATTTGCTGTTTTACTGAATGATTCCAGCAATGAAATATTTTACTTTATTAACCATGAAGATCAGTCTCAAATTTTAATCGCAGAAGATGCACCCGGAAATTCTTTAGAAAGTATTACAACGTCGTTTAATGAAATCAGCCGTATTGACATCAGAGGGAATACACTCTATCTCAAAGGGTACAAGAATGGCAGTGATTGTTTTAGCTGTCTCGATCTTTTACAAGATAGCGGAGAAAACGAATTGCTTTTAGCCGATGAAGCTCCAAAAGAACCGTATTATTTTCTTGACGACGCCTCGGTTCTGGATGATACTGGTTCAGTATATGTTAAGAAAGATTCCAGTGGAAATTTTATGCGTTCTTTTCAAACGATGAGGAGTAAGGCAGGCGCGCTGGGGTGTAAAAGCGGCGACACGATTTTGACAAATATTTCAGATGATTTATTATATGCTATGAATCATATATCAGGAAAACCAGTTGGACAATATCGGTTGGAAGCAGGACATAGCGCGGAAGCACTATGTGCAGGGGATGAGTCGGTTTTGCTTCTTACGGAATCAGAAAACGAATATTATGTAACTTTGCTAGCTAGGGATTCGTTTCAGGAGCTAGAACCGATTATGATGACAACAAAAAAAGAGCCGATGACTGCCTTAGAAATAAAAGAAGAGTGGAGCCAAAGAAATCAGGAAAATCAGGATGCAGCTGACGTGTATCTGTATCGCCCGGATCTATCGAAATATCAAACGCCAGGCGAAGTTTCAAATTTGGTTCTCAACGACGGGCTCGAAGCGATTAATTTTTATCGTAGGATTTATGGATTGTCTGATTTAACGATTGATAACAATCTTTGTGAAGATGCACAGTATGGCGCGGTTCTCGCGTTGTGTTGCGGAGATCTTGCATATCCTCAGAAACCGGAAGCGATGAGTGACGCATTTTATTCTCGGGCGAAGAATGTCCTAGATGCGAATCGTATCGACAAAACATCTTCTCTCACGGCGACTCCGGCGGCAGAAGCAGTAGACCGATTGTTTCACGAAAGTGAGACATTCCGGAATGTACTGTTTTCTGATACGACCTCTAGATTAGGAATTGGAGTGGCAAGCACCGCTGACGGAGAAACAGCAGTTCTAATCAACATTCCAGATGAACCAGTTATATTTTCTTCCGATACATTTGTAGCATACCCGAAAGACGGATGTTATCCATCTAATTGGCTCGCGCTTTCGAATACTTGGAGTATCAAGCTCAATAGCTTTGACGTGCTGGCAGGTAACCGCGGAGAAGTTTCAGTAAAAATTACAGATCTTGCAACCGAAGAGGTTACAACAATTACCGCGCAAAATGGCTTAAGGCTGACAGAAAATAACACCTGTATTTCCTTCCCGGCGCCTGCAACAAAGGAGGAGGTTCCTACTGGTTATTCGATTTTAGTAGAGGATCTTTATACACAGGAGGGTTTGGCGGTTTCCATTGAGTATGACGTCACTTTTATAAAATTAAAAGAGAAAACTCCGCCTGTCCTAGAAGAACAATTTACGAGTGTGATTTATAAAATTGACCGAGAAAATAAACGGATCACCGGGATTCCTCCTTCGACAGCGATATCAGAGTTCAAAAACGGAGTATCGTACAAGGGGCTTACTCTGAAATTTCTTAATTATAATAACAAAGATGTAACGAGCGGAGTTGTGGGAACCAATATGAGAGTCAGGCTTTACCGCGAAAGTGACCAAAGCTTTGTAGAGGAATACACAATTATTGTATTCGGAGACACAACTGGAGAAGGCAACATCAACAACCGAGATACGACGGGTGTCTTAAATCATATTTTAGGAAAAGCCAGTCTTTCTGGAGCGTATTTACTTGCCGCGGATGTAAACCACGACGGGGAAGTCGATACGATAGATTTACTAATGATGACAAAATATATCTTTGGAGAAATAGAGATTCTCCAATAATCTTCTGAAAAATATTGTGTAATACGGCGGTGTAAAATGGAGTGTTTGGTTGAGCTTTACGACCAGGAACAAATTAATAATTTGATTGTTGTGTTGGCTCTGCGTCCGAAGAAAGCAATCTTTCTTTACGATAAACGGGACGCCTCGCCCGCGACCTTTCATGCGATTGAAAAAGCTTGTAAATCGAGAATCAATCCATTTACTTTAGAAGCAATTGAAATTGACAGTAAACATTTAGACAATATTTATGAGACGTGTAAGATGATCATCCATCAGAATCCTGAATGCTTTTTTGACATCACCGGAGGGGGGCAGATTGGAGCGATTGCAGCATATTTGATTTGCAAAAAGACATTTACCCCTTTATTTACACTGGATATCGAAAAGGATGAGATCATCAATGTATTGGGAAGTAACTTTTTGGAGAAAAGGTTTGTGCTTCCAAAACTATCAATGGAAACACTGTTAATGTCACACGGAGCAACAATCCACGGAAACAATCACCCAAAACCTCCTGCAGAACTTTATGGACCAATATTATCGTTTTGCAGCAAAATATTCCAAAATATTGGAGAGTGGAAAGATCTTTGTTTTTATTTTCAGATGGCGCTATCTCAATATGGAATAGAATATAATCCACTTTTATTTGTTGCGCCAAAAAAAATTAGCTCAGGGATAGCGAAAGCGGAAGTTAAAAATTTGAAGCTGATATTTTTGGCGGAACAGCTAGGATTTATCAAAAATTTACAGTGCGAGGGGAAAAAGATTAGTTTCTCGTTTAAAAATGCTATGATTAAAAAGTACATGACAGATTACGGAACGTGGTTGGAACTGTTTGTGTATATCACGTTAAAAAAAGCACAATGCTTTCATGATGTCAGGATGAGTGTGAAAATCAATTGGGAAAGTGGACGTAAAGATGTCTTGGAAATTATCAATGAGGTCGATGTAACATTTTTTCATGGGGTTCATCCAGTGTTTGTATCCTGCAAACTGTCTGAGCCGGCTTCGGAAGCCTTGCAGGAGCTGAGTGTTTACCGTACCTACTTTGGTGGGCGTCACTCAAAATGTATTCTTGTGACGTTAGCATCGATTAAAAAAGATCGTTCTTATGTTTTAAGAAGAGCTCGAGATATGAAGATCAGCGTGATCGATGGATCCAGTATTAAAAATGGAACCTTTCTCGACCAGCTCAAAGAAGCTTTAGACTCTAATTAGTGCAGATGACCTGTTAAGAACGTACAGATTCGGATTGATGCGTACTGTTATTTGCGTTGGACAAAAATTTGTTTGCGTGATATGATAATAATCATGAAAATGAGAAAAGCGCAGGAAAGACTGTTTTTTGATTGAATGTGTTTAACAGGGAAAGGTGGCGTTTGATACAGCCTTCTCGTTGAAGAGAAAGGCTGTATTGTTTTTTATGAAAATTGGAACGGTGGAGATAAAAGGGATCGCCGCGCTGGCGCCGATGGCGGGAGTAACAGACCGCGCGTTTCGGGAGTTGTCGGCGCAGTTTGGCGCTTGCTATGTTGTAAGCGAGATGGTCAGCGCAAAGGGAATTCTTTATGACAATCAACGGACGATAAAACTGCTAGAGCAACCCCCACTTTCCTGCCCATTTGCAGTGCAGTTGTTTGGGGACGATCCTAAAATCATGGCAGAGGCAGCGAAGCGGGTGCTTGTAGAAGCCCCTGATATAATCGATATTAATATGGGATGTCCTGCGCCGAAAATCAGCTCGAACGGGTGCGGTGCCGCATTGATGAAAGACCCAAAGCGTTGTGGAAAAATCGTCAGAGCGGTAAAAGAAGCGGTAGATATCCCTGTGACGGTAAAAATACGAAAAGGATGGGACAACTCTCTGG
>CAKSKO010000058.1 GCA_934465125.1 uncultured Eubacteriales bacterium | reverse complement strand
CTTTTTTCGACAGCTTCTTGAGCAATCTCTTCAACAGTTTCTACAGAATGCATTGCAGTAACACAAAGTTGATTTCGATTCCGGAACACCACCAATAAAACAATTCCGGTTAGAGCGGTAAGAACGGCAATGACCTGCGATACACGAAGATGGATTCCTGGGATTAACAAGCTATCGGTCCGCAGTCCTTCAACAAAGAAACGTTCCATACCATACCATACAATGTACATCAAGAAGATCTGACCATCGTATTTTCTCTTTTTGAGACTGAATAAATGCAGCAAAACAAATCCTAGAATACACCAGATTGATTCATAAAGGAAACAGGGATGTACTGGTAATAGCGACTCATAAAGAGTGTTTTCACTAAGCATTCCCCACGGGAGATCGGTAGGAGTACCAAACGCTTCTTGGTTGACAAAATTTCCCCATCGACCGATACCTTGCCCGATTAAAAAACCGAGCGCGGCAAGATCAAGACAAGCAAATATATTTAACCTTCTAAGCTTTGCTATACCAATACCACCGAGCAGTCCTCCAATAATCCCCCCATAGATCGCGAGACCTCCCTGCTGTATGTAGAAGATACTCGTTGGGTCGTTATGATAAATATCCCCAGGGTAGAATATGACATAAAACAGACGAGCGCCGATAATACCAGTTACCAAACCGACAATAATACAGTCAATCAAGCGGTTAGCATCCAGACCAAAACGTCTGGAATTTTTTACGGCATATAAAAACGCCACCAAGAATCCAATTGAGATAATCACACCATACCAATAAACATTGAGCCCACCAATTAGGAAGGCAATAGGATCAATATCAAAGCTCCACCCGAGCTTTGGAAATTGAACATGATACATAGTTTATGCCTCCTTGTTTTTCATGGGGGTTACGACAGATAAAGAAGAGTAAGAAGACAATAATTGCTTCTTTAGTCTGTTTAAAACACCGGAAGGTGTAGCTTCTGCAATTTCATCGATATAGGAAAAAAGTTCGCGTCCAGAAAAAGCAAAATCGATTAAAAGATTCGCGATATTATCAGCACTGTTGAAAGACGACAGTGTTTTTCCATATACCGTTTTTTTCGCATTTTCAAACGCTTTCTGATCAATTCCGTCGCGATGAAGTTGATCAGCAGCATCTCGGATCAGCTTTGCTGCTTCATCGGGATTTCTAGATTCACCAGAGAAAATGACAGATGCATAACCAGGTCCTTCAAAGTATTGAAAAGAGAAAGAAGAAGCGTTAATTAGATTTTTTTCTAGGAGCGTTTGATAAAGAGGAGAAGATTTTGAAGCGAAGAGTTCCAGTAGAATATCCGTTTGCGCCAACTCCTTTACGCTTGGTCGTGAGTTAGCTGTTTCTTTAAATCCTAATTCAAACATCGGGACAGCAATTGCAAACTGCTGTTCTATTCGCGTTGTAACGACCTCCTTCGGTTCCTCTGGAAAGGAAGATTCAACCAGAGGAGTCGGTGTCGATTGCTTTAGCCCTTCATCAATCAAGGAAAGAACGTTGTCAGTATCGACGTTTCCAGCAATGCAAAGCGCCATATTATTCAGGTTATAAAAACTCTCGTAGCATTGATACAGTGTCTCGGCAGTAATTTTTGAAATCGATTCAATCGATCCTGCAATATCTATCTTAACAGGATGACGATGGTACATCGCCCCCAAAAGATTGAACATCACCTTCCATTCCGGGTCATCGTCGTACATTTTAATTTCCTGCCCGATAATCCCTTGTTCTTTTTGTACGGTTTGCTCTGTAAAGTACGGAGACTGCACGAAATCTAACAGGATTTTTAGCGAGTCTTCAAAGTTCTCTGTGCAGGAAAATAAATAACAAGTCGAATGAAACGACGTATATGCATTGGCAGAAGCGCCCGTTTTGGCATACCGGGCAAAAGCATCGCCGTCTTCACTCTCAAACAGCTTGTGTTCGAGGTAATGTGCGATACCAGCGGGGACTTCGATGAATTCCTTGTCTTTACCGGTACGGAATGTTGTATGAATCGATCCATAGTTGGTTCCAAAGATTGCATAGGTGGAGCAGAACCCTTTTTTCGGATAAATATAGATGGTTAGACCGGAAGGATGAACGACTTTACGATATTCGTCACCAATTCGCTCACTTTTGATCAATTCTGATTTCATTTTGTTCCCTCCTCGCTGCTTCGTAAAGTATAGATGGTATCGAGTGTGATAGATTTTGCAGCGTCGATCACTTGCTCTCTCGTTACTTTTCCGACAGCCTTTGCTAGTTCCTCCGGTGTCAGAATTGTACGGTTAAACATTTGCGTTAGATAAAAATTCTCTAAACCGCTTAAATAGTCTGCAGTTGTCCGAAAGCTGTTTTCTACACTCAATTTTGTTGCGTCTAGTTCTTCTTTGGTGAAATCTCCGTTTTGAAGAAGTTTTAATTGATTTAAGATTTCTTGCCTTGCTTTGTCGATGTTTTGTTTTTCTACACCACTTTGAACAAGAAGAATTCCTTTGTTGCGGTCGTATCTAGCAGAACAATAGTAACAAAGGCTCATTTTTTCCCGAACATTCAAAAAGAGCTTTGAATGAGGAGTTCCTCCATAGAGTGCCGCGAATAAACGCATCGCCATGACTTGTTCATCCGGGTCTGCGATGCCTGTGCGAAAGCCTAAAACGAGTTTACACTGCGAAACGTCCATTGTGTCGTTATACTCATGGATTCCATCCGCTTTTTTAATGAGTTCTGTTTGACATTTCTCAACAGGTCCACGTTTTATTTTAGAAAAGGCGTCCTTTAATACATCATAGGAGAGAGAGGAATCAGCATCTCCTAGCTGCAAAAACTCGATACGAGCATTGTGCAGCGCGTTTTTCCATGCAGCGGTTGCATCTTCAGCTGTCATCTGTTTTACCTGCTCAAGAGAACCAAACCGACTGATCCCGAACCTCTCGTTTTTACACATCAATTCTTCACACCGAAGCTTTGCAAAAGCCCGTTTATCATTATATTCGGATTCGATTAAGTCGATTAATTGGCGCTTTTCCTGCAAAAAATCCTTTTGGAGGAAGATTCCGTTCTCATCCAAGACCGGATCAAATAAAATATCGCGAAGAAGCTTCGAAAGTTCTAAACAGACGTCTTCTTTATTAAAAGTATATCTGCCGTCAATACCGGAAGCAGAGAGAGTGAGCGCTTGCGCTTCACCCAGCTTAAAAACAGTTGCATGAATGGTAGCGCCGTACAATTCACTCAAGCGCTTGTTCATCTCAATTAGATTAGGATACTGTCTGCATCGATTTTTAAGCATAAATGGGAGAATCGCATTTTTAGAAGCGGTATCTTCCGATAATGGGAGAAAAACTGTTACTGAGATCCTTCCAGTTTTAAACCGATCATCATGAATACTGTTAAAATGAACATGATCACAGATCGTTTTCTTTTTGAAGTCTATCATGATTTCATCAACTCCAATTGCCGAATTTTTGTAATAATAAAAATATTATATCATAAAAAAACGAATTATCAAAATATTTGTAGAGAGATATAGGAATGCTCTACTGTATTATAGGCGATTTTATTAGATTTCATACCATTGAAAAAGCAGAGCCAGCCGAAGGTACGAAGAGTATTGACTTTTCAGACCGTTGGTGTAAAATAAAAACCAATAAAATATTGTGACTGTCTGAACAAAAGCTCAGATGGTCTTTATTGTTGTTTGGAGGGTATGATCATGAAACGTGAAGGGCAAATTAAAGTACATTCAGAAAATATTTTTCCGATTATCAAGAAATGGCTTTATTCCGACAAAGATATCTTTTTAAGGGAACTCGTATCAAACGGTTCCGACGCGATCAAAAAGCTTGAACGACTCCAAGGAATAGGAGAAGCTGAGATCGGTGAATTTTCGCCGAGGATCGACGTTTGTGTCGATAAAGAAAACCGTACCATTACGATCAGCGACAATGGAATTGGTATGACCGAAGAAGAGGTTGAGAAATATATCACCCAGATTGCGTTTTCTGGAGCGGAAGATTTTATCAAGAAATATCAGGATCAGACCGACGCAGATGCAGGAATTATTGGCCACTTTGGATTGGGATTTTACTCTGCGTTTATGGTATCGGATTCTGTTGAAATTGAAACGCTGTCGTACCAAGAAGATGCAAAGCCTGTTCATTGGCAATCAGACGGAAGCAATACGTATGAAATCGACGAAGGAAACAGAACAGAACACGGTAGCACAATTGTTCTTCATGTTGCGGAGGATTCGAAGGAGTTTTTAGAGAGTGCAAAAGTCCGCGAGATGCTTCGGAAGTATTGTCACTTCATGCCGTATGAAATTTACTTTGAAGCAAAAGATGAAAAAAAGGAAGAAACCGAAGAAAAGAAAGAAGAAAAGCCGGTTAATAATACAACTCCTCTTTGGCTGAAAGCACCGAAGGACTGCACAAAAGAAGAGTATGAGGAATTTTACAGAGAGGCATTTCTAGACTTTAATCCTCCGCTTTTTTGGATTCATTTGAATGTTGATTATCCGTTTAATTTAAAGGGGATCTTGTATTTCCCAAAACAAACGAATCAATTAGAGGTTGTTCCAGGTGAAATCAAGCTCTTCAGTAATCAAGTTTATATTGCTGACAATATTAAGGAAGTTGTTCCGGAGTTTTTGATGCTCTTAAAAGGTGTGATCGACTGCCCAGATCTTCCTTTAAATGTATCGAGAAGCTTTCTGCAAAACGACGGTGACGTCATCAAGATCTCAAGACACATCACCAAAAAGGTATCGGATAAGCTGCACGCTATTTTTACAGAAGATAGAAAACAATATGAAACATATTGGGACGATATTTCTCCGTTTATCAAATTTGGCTGCATCAAGGATGAAAAATTTTATGAGAGAGTTAAGGATATCATTCTGTTAAAGACGATCGACGGAGCATATCAGACGCTTGCAGAATTCCCGAAGGGCGACGACGGAAAGATCTTTTATGTGACGGATGAAAACGTACAAGCGCAGTATATCAGGATGTTCCGTGAAAACGATATGACGGCGGCACTTTTGACGCATATGATCGACCAGCATTTTATCAGCTTCTTAGAATATAAAGACAGCAGCATAAAGTTTGCAAGAATCGATTCCGACATTAGCGGCGCGATGAAAGAAGAAACAAATGAAAGCGACAGTGGCGCGATTGTGGAAGCGTTTCAGAAAGCCGTTGGTCAAGAGGGGCTGACTGTCAGAGCAGAAAAACTTAAAACGAAGCAGACGCCGGCTATCATTTTATTATCGGAGCAGGAACGCAGAATGCAGGATATGAGCGCGATGTATGGTGGAATGTTTGGGTCGATGCCGAAGGCCAGCACCACGATTGTATTGAATCTCTCGAGCGAGTTGGTGCAGTCGATTCCCAACTTAAAAGAAGACGATGCAAAGCTCATTTGCAGTATGATTTATGATTTGGCAAAATTGAGCCATAAACAGCTGTCTGCCGAAGAAATGGCTGCATTCATCGGCAGAAGTGTAGAAGTACTTAAAAAAATTTCTAAAAACGAGAAGTAAACAAAATAGCGATGTATAAAGAGAAGCATCACCGCGCAAAGTAATAGCGGTGATGCTTTTTGAAAAGAGTAAAACAAGATATCGCAATTTTTGCGGTCAGCGGAGTTTCCTACTGCTGTTTAGAATTACTATGGAGAAGATATACACACTGGACGATGGCCATTACAGGAGGGGCTTGTTTTCTGATTTTGTTTCGTATTTATACAAGTGTGAAGAGTGTCAAACTGCTCGCACTTTGGAAAAAGTGTGCAATTGGATCGGGAGTAATTACTGGAGTGGAGTTTCTCTCGGGGTGTATCGTGAATCTGTGGATGAAACTGAACGTCTGGGACTATTCGAGTCTACCTGGTAATATTCTAGGTCAGGTTTGTTTGCTCTATAGCTTTTTGTGGGGACTTTTGTCAATTCCGATTGTGTATGTATCTTCAAAAATAAAAAAAAGATACCTCAAAGTATCATAAAAAAGGCTCCCGGAATTTCCAGGAGCCTTTGCTTTTTATTTTTAATAATTTTTTGCATTAAGTTCAAAATATGACTGCGGATGGCTGCAAACCGGGCAAACTTCTGGTGCCTTTTTATCTATATGGATATGGCCGCAGTTGGCGCATTTCCAGATGACGGTGTCATCCTTTTCAAAAACGGATCCGTCTTTAATATTGTTCAACAATGCACGGTAACGATCTTCATGCTCTTTCTCGATTTTCGCAACACTTTCAAATAAATACGCGATTTTTTCGAACCCTTCCTCATGTGCTTCTTTGGCAAACTTGGCGTACATATCGGTCCACTCATAATTTTCGCCTTGGGCTGCCGATAACAAATTCTCTTCTGTGGAACCGATTCCATTTAAGAGCTTGAACCAGATCTTTGCGTGCTCTTTTTCGTTATTTGCGGTCTCTTCAAAAAGAGAGGCGATCTGATTATATCCGTCTTTTTTCGCCTTTGATGCAAAATATGTATACTTATTTCTCGCTTGGGATTCTCCTGCGAACGCTGTAAGGAGGTTTGCCTCTGTTTTGGATCCTTTTAACTCCATATTAGAATACCCCTTTCGCACAATAAAATTAAGAATCATTCTTGAATTCTAAATTCATCATAACACGAGACTTCAGAATTGTCAAATAATTCAAAAAAATTATAAAAAATATATAAATAATCCCTAATTTGAAATTTTTGGACCCATAAGAGAATATCCAGATTTTGTTTTACTTTACCAGTTGTTCGACCAGACCCATCAATTTTTTCATCATAGTTTTCTATATACGGACGAGGTCTCTTGTGTTATAATGAATACAAATAATAAAATACACTTATCAAGAGCGACGGAGGGAACAGACCCGATGATGTCCGGCAACCTGCTTAACTGCAAGGTGCTACATTCTGCGGTATAACCGGAAGATGAGGAACATACGATTCGTCCGGAAAGACCGGGCGCTTTTTTTACGTCAAAAATAACAAGGATATTTT